>JAHEDF010000003.1 GCA_024641365.1 Planctomycetota bacterium
GGCATCCGCTTCGTAACCTTTTTTCCCCGTTTCTTTCGCACCTGGCTTTTTTATCGCATCCCAGTTCCAACCCAGATGCCATTTGCCAATACAGGCCGTTTTATAGCCAACTGATTTAGCCATTTCTGGTAGGGTTAATTCCGCATCGTCAAAGGAGGGAGGACCAAACGAATTCACAATGTTATGAAATTTGCGCCAGTGAAAACGTCCTGACAGCAGTGCATATCGGCTTGGCGTGCAAATGCCCGATGAACTATGGCCATCAGTTAATCGTAGACCTTCGCTGGCTAATTTATCAAGATGAGGAGTTGGTATTTTTGAATTTGGATTTTGAACGTTTAAATCTCCGTAACCCATGTCATCGGCGTAGAGGATGACAATATTTGGGCGTTCGGCAGCGTGGAGACCAAAAGCGATACAACAGAGCGATGAAAGCAAGAGTGATGTGTGCATGATGTACATTTCTTATTTAAAGAGTTGGCTTCGAGTAAAACTGGTTTGACGATTGTAAACCAATGAGTTGTCTGCGGTTTTCATGGAGCAGGTTTATGCTAATTATACTGAAGGCAACTCCAATATTTTATCTATAAACCATGCAAATTTCAGTGATCGATAAGTTACAAACAGGTATATATATTTCAAGCGCATCAATTAATAAATTAGAGGACGTCGTTGAAATGACCGTTACTATCTGCGAATTGTTCTGCGTTGATACCGAGGCGTTGCAACAGGGTCACAAACACATTCGCGAGTGGAGTTTTTTCATCAAGTTTATGGTGTTGACCATGACGCATGCCTAATGCTTTTCCTCCTGCCAACAATAATGGATAATTGGTATTATTGTGCGTTTTACTATTGCTGGTGCCATAGAAGGTAATGGTGTTGTCTAAAACGCTTCCTGGTCCTTCTTTCATGGAGTCCAATGTTTTAATAAAATGAGCAAATTCATTGGTTAAGAACTGATCAAACTTACCCCAATTTTCATAGCCATTATTTTTTGTCGCACCGTGAGCAAGTCCATGCCAGTTGTTGAGTCCAACAACAGTTGGGAAGGCATTAGCGATAGTAGTCGCGCCAGCGACTTGCCCAATCATAAACGTTGCCGCACGAACCGAATCAGTTTGTATGGCATACGCCATTAATTCATACATGACCCGTACGTAATCAGCTGGACCGGATTGGTCTGCCTCAAGTTTGAAAATCCCTTTATCGACTTGTGGCTTAGCAATTTTCAACCATTCCTGGGCGCGTGCGACTCGTTTACTGGTGGCATCGACGGAATCTAAATACTGATCATAAATACGTTGATCGACAACGCCTAATTGGCTGCGAATAGATTTGCTATGCGACAGAACGCGATCGAGTAAATTTCCAGAAAACTGCAACTGCTGTTTTTCACCACCATTTTGCGAGTTATCGCTGCCAAATAAACGGGCATAAATTTGAGCCGGGTTATTCAACGCAGGTATTGGTCGACCTTGCGGTGAAAAGGACAGGGTCATTGCACGAGTTGGTTCACCGACTCCGCCGTCACTGGATAAAATTAGTGAACCGTAGCGCGTTTGCTCACCGACATGGTGATCAATAATTTGATCAAGCGAAATGGTATTAATTAATTTTCCGGATCCCATGTAGGCACCAGTCAAAAATATATCCCCAGTATCATGCCCACCCATTTTATGACCATTATGATGCGAGAGCCCCGATAAAAATGTAATATTATGGCGATGTGGCTTGAGAGCTTTATTGCTTTCAGTAAAGGCATAATCTGAGCCCGTTTCGAAAGGTAACCAGTTCCATTTTGCAAATTGATTATTTTTAGGAGGTAAACTCGCTCCAAAAGGAAAAAATACACCACAGAACCGTTTAGGTGGATTAACATCAGCAGATGGACGCAAAGGTGATGGGTCATCTGCCATGCATTGCAAATAAGGCAGCGCCATAGTTGCGCCGATTCCTTTGAGTAGTGTGCGTCGATCCAGGTGCCAGTGTCGTTTCATGATGAACTCTTATTGTTGAAGAAATAATGGGCTGGTAGTAATGGCGACGACTAAGTCGGCTAAGCGATAATCATTGGCGGCAAAATGCTTAGTTAATATCGCAATAGCTGGTTGATCATTAAACGTTAATGTGCGACCAATAGCATAAGTCGTTAATCGATGCACAATGGCTTCGGCAAAACGATCACGTTCATGTGTAAGTAAATGATTCCGTAAGCCATCTATGCCAGTCACGGGTTTATTGCCCGGTAATACGGCACTATCGTCTATTTTAGCAAACGTTGGTTGTTTTTGTTTAGGGATAATACGTTTAACTTGATCACGCCACTGTCCGGTTGCGTCATAATGCTCGAAGGGAACACCCCACGGATCTAAACTTTTGTGACAGTCATTGCAGGATTCTTTCTTGCGATGTAGCTCGAGTTGTTCTTTTAATGATAATTTGTTAAAATTCGGATTTTCTTCATCAAGAGCCGGTACATCTGGTGGAGGCGGTGCCGGTGGATCATTTAATAAGCGATCCCGCACCCACACGGCGCGACGAATCGGATGTGAATCTTCTCCAGTGGAACCAATCAAATGAATGCTGGCATGGGCAAGTAATCCACCACGTTTATGTTGTGGTAACAAGGGGACGCGCTCAAATTGCAATCCGCTCGGTCCAGTAATACCATAATGATCGGCGAGTGGTTTATTAACAAAGGTATAATTAGCATTCAGTAACGTCAGCGCATTTGTATTCTGCCGTATCATATCAGCAAATAATTGTCGCGTTTCTTCACGCATGTACGGCTTAAGGGTGTCTTCAAAGTCTGGATAATATTCAGGATTTACCGCAATGCGTTCTAGTCCGCTCAGATCTAACCATTGATCAACAAAATGAGTGATGAAAAACGCGGATTTATTATCTTGTAATAAGCGACGAGTTTGGCTGGCGATGGATTCAGCATTGGTTAAGTTATTTTTGCGAGCAGCCGTTGCTAAAGCCGCATCCGGCATAGTACCCCATAAAAAATAACTTAAGCGACTCGCTATTTCATCTTGAGTTAAAGAACGTGGATTTGTTTTCTCGCCCTGTGGTTGCAAGAGATACAAAAAGTCAGGCGATACGAGCACCATGGCGAGTGCTTCGCGCATAGCGGTGATAGGAGAGTTAGTTTGCTGTAAAATATCGTGATAATAACCAATAATAGGCGCTAAATCCTGATCGTTTACGGAGCGGCGATAAGCGCGCTCCGTAAAACGCGTAATAACCGCGTGTGCATAGGCATCATCCGACATGCCGCTTGGGCGTTCAAAGAATATCTGACGATGATGCGGTGGTGGCCACATGGTCAGATGGGGAGCGACAAATGCGACCTCTTCAATAATGATATGAGTATCTTTTTGAGGATCAAAAACATGTGACGATTTCTTTTTGGCTGGTTTTATAGAAAAGGGGGAACCATTCGTTTCGAGATGAGCAATGTGAATTAATAACCCGGGGAATTTAGGATTTAATCCGGGTAAAGGAAAACGTTCTATACGTCCGGTCCAGGTGAGTTCATGCGTACCGGAAGTTGTGATGTCTGTTTCCCCAATAATTGCGGACGGATATTGTGTATCTGCGCGATGACCCAACCAGGTTTGAATACGTACACTAGCTGCCCCATCAGGAATGGTAACTTTTATTTTTGCGGAAATGGTGACATCACCTTCACGCGGGAATTCAGAAATTTTAGTTTGAAATGAGGAACCGGAAAAAATTAATTTAGCATCGGGCAGTGGTGCGGCGCCTTTTTTTGGTTTTTTATTGTTATTTACGGGCTCATTTTTTGTTGATTTCTGTTGATAAATTTTTGGTTCCGGACCTTCGACAATGGCTTTGGACATCGCCATGCGTGCGCTATCTAATAAATATTCAAGATGCATAGGTGAAAAACCAAGCGATGCCCCATTATTAGTAAAGCCATCTGGCGACATAGGCTCAGGTGGTAAAAAGGCAGCATAATCTAAATCGATGCCAATGAAATCACGCATAGTATTCGCATATTCTTCACGCGTTAATCGGCGCAGCGTTTGTTGCCCTGCTGGTTTGCGATGTTCGGCTGCTTTTTTAAATGATGCTTGTAACCAATTAATAATGGTCGTTCGCTCTGTAGTAGAAAGTTGTGGTTTATCTTCGGGTGGCATTTCACCACGCTGTAATTGATGCAAAACATCGTGCCACGTTTCACCATCAATGCCATTAATCATATCTGCGTTAATGGTATCGAGACGCAATTTACCTTTTTGTTTGTCCGGACCATGGCAACCAAAACAGTGTTGTTTTAAAATTGGTTGCACGGCAGTTGTAAAATCACCAGATGATTGGTCTGCGGCTGGAAGCGTCATGCCCATGACAAGACACAAGCACCATTTATTGACATAATGCCATGCTGTCTTCAGTGCACGAATCTCATGAGAGTCAAAAAATATCCGCATGTGTTTACTGCCTAGTTATAGCTCAGTATAAGCCATGTGTGCTATCTAATACAACAGCAGATAGCACAGTCGCGTTTACGATGGATATTCCTACGTTTTTAAGAATCAAAGCGCCGCTGTATGCTGTTTTGTCGACATTGTACCAGCCATATGTGCCCTATGGTGTCCATATGACGGGCACGCTTACGCTGATTACGAGGTCCCTATTTGTTGGCGATCAGGGACCTGTCCCAAATGCCTTATTGGGCTGCTGCTTTCAATTCGTTAAACCGCGCGCGCATTTCGACGAGTCGATCTTTTTGTGCGGGATCTTTAATGAGATCATTTTCTTCTAACGGATCATTGGCGACATCAAATAATTGTTCCGTGTCCCAATCTGGCCAAAACATGTATTTATAATCTTTTCTCACCAAACCTTGAGAAGCAGGGATAAAGTCTTTATTTTTTATCGTCGCATGTTCATAGAAAAATTCCGTGCGCCATGCTGGTTTCTCTGCGGCTAAATAAAGCGGTGCAATATCGCGACCTTGCATGGTTTTCGGTATTGGGCAGCCCGTTGCTGAAAGAATGGTTGGAGCTAAGTCGATATTCAAAGTAAAATCATCATTGGTCTGCCCATGTTTTGCTTTGTCCATACGTGGGTCATAAATAATTAATGGTACACGAATACTTTCTTCAAAGGGATACCATTTATCAGCGAGCCCGTGTTCTGCATGGAAATAACCATTATCGGTAGTAAAAATGATGAGGGTGTTTTCATAAACACCTTGTTCTTTTAAGATAGCGATCATTTTACCACATACGGCATCGACCTCAGTCGCTAAGCGATAATAATTTTTCATCATTTCTTGCGCTTTATTTGGGTCATCGAAGCGCCAATGCCAGCGATGTCGGCCTTCATTTTTCTCATTGGCAAGGAATGGAGGGAGACGATAAAAATATTCATCAGTAATAGTTTTGGCAAATGGAATGGTTACATCCGTGTAAAGCGACATGCTTTCAGGTTGTGGCAGAAATTGTTTTGGGTTGCCGTCTTCTGCATGTGTTGCAAAGAAATTTACGCTGAGGCAAAACGGTTTATCTTTTGGTCGCGAGGCAAAAAATTCTAGGGCATCTACTTCGTTCTTTTTGGTCACGTGAATTTGCGTACCATCTTTTTGCTTTATCCAATGTTTCCCGTGGTATGCGACACCAAAATCAAATTCCTCGGCGGGAAATTTACCACAATGCCATTTACCGACATGGCCAACATAATAACCATTGGCACGCATAATACCGGGATAGGTTTCTTTAAATGGCGTATTAAACATTTTAAACCCGGTATTACCATGGCGTGACATATATTGACCAGTTAAAAATGTAGCACGACTCACGCCGCAAATGGAAGTCGTTACGCAATTATGAGTGAAGCGATAGCCTTGTTGTGATAACGCATCTATATGCGGTGTTTTCACAATCGGATTACCAGCGCATCCTAAGGTATTATGGCGCCAATCATCAGCAAATAATACCAGTACATTCATCGGTTTGTCTGCTGCATGCAGCGCGTACGAACAAGCGCAACTCATAATAATGAGACAACTCAGTAATAAACGCATATGGAGGCCTTTCTGATCAACGAACACGTGCCAATGGCGCGGTCACGTGGCTCTAGGTTGTGTACGTTATGTGCACGATACAAGTTGCGATACGGTGTGGATTTGTTCCACAACCAGTCACAGAAGGATATATTTGTACAAATATTTTAGCACAAAGTGGCCATAAGTGACAGCCATCGCATAAAGGAACGCTACTTTAGAGGCTTTTAGTCAATGCTGCTTATAGGTTATGGCAGCAGTAATTTTTCCATGCGACGATGTATGATGGTGCCAAAAATGGTTTCTGCTGGTGCAACATCATGGTAGCCAGTGGCAAGATAAAATGGAATGGCATTATCACGGGCGTTTAAAAAAATACGCGGAATTTTCCAAGCACGAGCCTGTTGTTCTAATGCTTGTAATATAAGACGACCAAGGCCTTGGCGTTGATAATTAGCGTCAATGGCCATGTAGCGAATTTGCGCTAGCTGCTGATCTATGGCATGTATGCGACCAGTTGCAATTATGTGATCCTGTTCCCAAATATTTCCATTCATCACTAAACCAAAATAAGTTGGTTCATCGCAGGGGTCCCATGGGTGTTCTGGCGGGACGCCCCATGGCTCACGTAATAGGCGATGGCGAAATTCCTGAATACTAGGCAAATTGGCATCGTTTGAGCCACAAAGTTGAACGGTATGTGGTGTCATATCAGCAAGCTATGAAATGTAAAAAATTATTGATCTAAGGTAAATAACGCTGTATCTATGTTTTTATCGCACTCAACTTTTTCCAGGTGAAATTCAAATCTATTTCCCTGGGGGTCATCACTTATAATGCGTTGTAAAGCGAGTTCGCCATCAAAAATCATGGTTAAGGACAGTAATTGTTTTTGTAATTCTGTGGATGTTGGTTTTAAAAGAACGGTAGGGGTATTATCAGCAGAGGCATGTGCATTCAGGCTAAAATCCTTGGTGAGACTTGCGATATTAAAATTAAAACAGGCCATTAATTGTTTTTCTAAGGCATCGTCTTTTCCAACGGGCGTTGTTTTAACATCTGGTCGTTCATCGGCGAATAATTGTTGTACTTCCCAACGCGTGGTGCCATTGCAGATAAAGCGTTGTTTCCAATCGGTATCGCCAGGCTTGGTAATGATGACGTGATATTTATCTGGAAATTCTAAATAGAATTGAACGAGCTGAACACGCGGAGCTGCTGTCAAATCAGCGGTGTTACGGGTAAGCCACTGCAAAGTGCCTTGCGCGGTTTTGTGATTGCCATGCTTTGCGACTAAACGTTGCAGTAAGGCCTCATCATGCGCTGGTTCCGCAGCGCTGTTGATGTGCAAGCTGCTCAACAGAAACAGCATAATAAAAAGGCTACCTTGCACGTAGATTCGCATGGCAGATGGTCGTTCCACACCACCATCATGCAATGCGTGGCATCAGGAGTATCCACTATGACTGCAGTCTTAGTTGTGTTGGCACCAGGTGCAGAAGAAATCGAAACCGTCACCATTGCCGATATGCTGGTGCGTGCTGGTGCACAGGTGACAGTGGCAGCAACCACAACCGAATTGGTGGTAACTGGCAGTCGCGGGATTCCGCTAGCGGCTCACACCACGCTCGATGCTGTTGCCGACCAGACGTTTGATGTGGTCTATTTACCAGGCGGAATGGGTTCAGCGAAAACGCATCGCGATGATGCGCGCGTCCAAGCATTAGCCGCTGCGCAGTTAGCATCTTCACGTTTGTTAGCTATAATATGTGCAGCACCGATCTGCTTAGTACCGCAGAAACTGTGCACCGGTCGAAAGCTTACCAGCTATCCAGGTGTACGGGACCAAATAGAGCCCCATTGTGCGGCCTGGGTTGATAAAGCGGTGATAATTGACGGTAATTTGCTAACATCTCAGGGCCCAGGGACCGCTGTAGCACTGGGTTTAGCACTGATCCGATTAACCGCTGGCGCAGACGTTGCTACCAAGGTGGCAACAGACATGCTGGTGCCACAGAGCTGATAACAGGAGATATTAGATATGCGATTAACGCGATTAACCATGCTCTTATGTGCCTTAGCATTATGTGGCGGTAGTTTTGGCTCCCACGCTTTTGCAGCAGATGTTGGTGAGGTAAAAGCAAAATTTAATAATGCGTTTACTAAAGGCGAGGCCAGCGACAAAAAAGAAGCATTGCGTTTGGCGCAATCATTACCCAAAGGACAAGATGATACCGCATATGAATTATTAATTAGGGCGGTTAACGATCGCCAAGTGCACGATGAAGCGGTGATGGCGTTACGTGCTCGTACTGGCATGCAGCCAACCTTATTAAATCGCGGCTCAGGTTATCCAGGTTATCCGGCATCCGATGATGGAAGCGAATGGAGTAATTGGTTAGCGGCGCGTAAACGTGATCAAGAAACGCAAAATAAAATTAAAGAACAAGAAGAAAAATTAAAAGCAATTGAAGATGAAAAAAATAAAGAAAAGGAAAATGAAGGTAAAGTAGCTGATGGTGATAAGCCAACCGATGACTCAGGTAAGCCAGTCGATGGTACGGATAAACCAGCTGACGGCGAAACAGAAGCGCCTATCGTTAAAGCGCCACCAACATACGAACCACCAAGTGATTTAGGACGACTGGATCGCATAATTTTTAAAAGCGGTGGTAGTTTAGTCTGCTATATTTTGTCGAAACGCAGTAATGCTGATGGTGTATTGCAATCAGTACGAATCGTTCACCCAAAAAATGGTGGCGAAGAAATATTAGCAGCAGAATTAATTGCGCGAATTGATGAAGACATTCGCTAATGCATTCATCAGGTGAGCGCAGCCTACAAACACAAGGCATGCGTAAAGCGCTCTATGCCGGTACATTCGATCCGCCACATTGTGGACACGAAGCGCTTATTCGACGGGCTGCTACATTAGTAGATGAATTAATTATTGGCGTCGCTACTAATCCAGAAAAAAAACCGACGTTATCAGAACAGCAACGCGTAGATTTATTACGCACGCTCTGCGCTGACCTGAAACACGTGACCGTTGTAGCCTATAGCGGCGCAACAGTGAAATTTGCGCAAGAACAGCATTGTTCCGTACTTATTCGTGGTTTACGCAATGCCAGTGATTTAGCAGCAGAATCAGGAATCGCGCAAATAAATCGAGAAAATGGTTTAGATTCATTATTTCTTATTGCCGATGTAAGCCATTCGCATGTGAGTTCTCGCTTGGTCAAACAAGTAATAGCAGCTGGTTTATCAGTTGATGGTCTTGTTGCTGCGCCAGTTGCCGTAGCCTTACGAAAGAGTGTACGCGGATAATCCGCCAAGGAGTTGACTTATGGCTGAATGCCTGCGCGGGAATCCTTATCCTACCCCAAAGCTAGGTCCGTTATTAATTGATGAGGCGTATGTGTCGGCACTGGAACGATTAGTTGAATATGCAGCGCAGGCCAGCACCGATTTAGGACAACAACATAATATGGATGTTAGTTTTGATGTTACTGGCGTTGCTGCAGTCGACGCCATCATTGCAAAAGTCCGCGAGCGAAATTGGCCATCTGATTCCAATCCATTTAAATGGCATGCAAACGCTTTGGGCTCGGTTTTAGCCTGTATTATGTTAAGCCGCGGTAATTCCATTACCGCATTTCGCTCAAAAGAAAATTTTACTAATTTTAGTGTTTATGTTGCATCAACACAGGTTGAGTATTTTCCATTTCACAAAGTACAAAAATGTTTAACCAGCGCTGATGCGGGAACTATAGCGGCTTATTATAATGAATTTGTAGGGGATGTGTAAAAGCGTCCGGAAGTAGGGAAGTCTTGCCTGACCAAGACTTATTAAAAATTATGGATGTCTCAATGCTATTCGGCTAAGAAATACGATTTTTCTGTGAAAAATTTGATAAATTGAAGACAATCAACACAGAGGACACAGAGATGTAAAAGTGGTTGTTATGTGTTATAAATCAAGGACGTCGACTCGTTTATTGTCGATCAAAAGAATAATATTTTTAGCGTGAAAAACGGTTATTTACACCAGTGAGCGCCATATTTATGTTTTCCCCTCTGTGTTCTCCGTGTCCTCTGTGTTGAATGCCTTCCGAGAAATCCCGTCTACGCTAAGGCCCGCGAGCGGAGTTTATAAAATGATGTAATTGTTTGGATTATACGTGTTTCTTAGCCGAATAGCATTGTGGATGGTTATTTATTAACGGCAAAAAGGCGGCGCTATGCGCGAGTTGCAATTGCGTTAGCGCAGCGAACACCTTTCTGCAGCCGCAAACAGACTGTCCCTGGTAGCAAATAACCAATGATCGCATCAGACTTCCGGACTTCCGGACGCTTTTACCCCAACATGCCTTTTGTTGATGGCAATTCAGTGCCTGTCACTTTTATAGCTTGTTTTAGGGATCGCGCGAATGCTTTAAATCCTGCTTCAACAATGTGGTGACTATTACGACCACATTGCTGATGCAGGTGCAAGCAAATGCGGGCATTATCGGTGAGGCCACCAAAAAATTCTGGAATTAATTCGGTATCCCAGGTGCCAAGCATGGTGGCTTCTGGTTTTAATTCATAAACTAAATACGGACGACCACTGATATCGACCGTGGCGGTGACCAGTGCTTCGTCTAATGGGCACGCCATATGGCCAAAACGTTCTATACCAACGCGCTCACCTAATGCTTCGCGTAAACATTGGCCCAACACGATGCCAATATCTTCTGTGGTATGGTGACCATCGATATGCAAATCACCAACGCAGCGAACCATCAGGGTAGTGCCCGAATGCTTTCCCAGGGCTTCCAACATATGATCCAGAAATCCAATTCCGGTTTTCACATCTGCCGTACCAGCGTGATCTAGATCCCAGGTAGCGGTGATGTCGGTTTCTTTGGTCTTTCTTGCGACCGTTGCACTGCGCGGCATGGATACTCCTTACGAATTGCACCCTAACGCCCTTGTCAAAAAGGCTATGTGGCACTTGTTCGGCGGCGGTTTTAGACTTTCTTGGACACAGAGAGCCGCACTTGCTCCTGAAGTCCACGAGACAGATAAAAAGAGCTCCGAACCTTTAGGGTTCTGTGCGTGCTTATACCTGCCTGAAAGTGCGTGCTAATACTTGCCTGACGCAATTCTAGAGACCACCATATAGGTAATGCCGCATGGTGAACAGCTAACTACGACGAGTGTTGCCGGATTGGCCCTTATTGCCGGGGCTGTTCCAGCGTGCGCAATTTTAGTACCGAATAGCTCGTTACCTATTTTGGCAGCCTTAGGTGCGGTTTTGGTGGTTGCTGCCATTCCCCTGTTAGGGCGTTGGAGTGTTTTATTACTGCTTCCGTTATTAGCTATAATTCCTGGGGCTGGTTGGGTTGGTGTTGGACTTGGCTGTTTATCTGCAGCCACACTCTTATTTTTTTTATCGCGTCCTAAAATGGTATCTGACCCCGAACAGGTTCGCTTAATACGAGCGGAGTTACGTGACGCTGAGCATGAACGTACTTTATTACACCGACATATTCAACGCTACCCAGCGTTAATGGAAGCGTGTTTGGAATTATCAAGTTCACGCGAATTAAATCAATTTGCTGAAGTATTATGCGAACGAACTCAAGAATTATTACCGGGCATTACTCATGTACGTGTCTATTTAGGAAGTGCCGAGAAACAAATCTGTTTTGCTTCAGCCGATGAAAAAGGTGCACCATGTCATGTTGATGCCGGACCTGACCAATATTATGTCGCCACTGAGTCGCGCCAATTAATTCGTCGTGATGGTCGAGCGGTTCGCTTACTGACTCCGCTGCGTGGTGATCGACGTCAACAAGATGATAGTGAATCCTTGCGTGGCGTTTTAGATGTGCGTCTTGAAAATCAGGATGTCGGTGATCGTTTAGCGTTGGAATTATTAAATGCATTGGGTCGTATTGGTGGTTTAGGACTTGGTGCTGTTGATTTAGTGAATCAAGCGCGTTTGTTAGCGCTACATGATGATTTAACTGGCTTATTCGGTCAGCATGAATTCTTACGTCGCTTAGAAGAGCAAGCCGCATTAAGCAAACGCAGTCATAGCGAATTAGGTGTGATCATGTGCGACATGGATCACCTCAAACGATTTAATGATACCTATGGACACCTCGCTGGTGACGTAGCGCTTCGTCAAGTATCGGCCATTTTACAACGTGAGTTACCAGAAGATGCAATTATTTGTCGCTATGGTGGCGAAGAATTTGCTGCAATAATACCTGGTTTACCACTCGCCAATATTAAACAGTTAGCAACAGCAGTACGTAAGGCAATTTCACAACAAGCCGTTATGGTCGACAATAAAGAAATTCATGTCACCGCTTCTTTAGGCGTGGCTTTATGGAAAAGTGATGAGACACCACGCGCGGCATTAATTCGCGCTGATGGTGCATGTTATGCTGCTAAAGCAGCTGGTCGAAATCGTGTTGAGGTGGCAACATGATGTCACCAATGGTACAAAGATTTTTGTTTCTCATTCCGGTATTAAGTGTGGCAGGATACGCCACCTATTTATCTATGGATAATAATCCATTGGGATTTGTTACTGTTGGCATCGCAGTTGTTGGGATTGTACTGCTTTTTCTTGGTAAACCAGAATCCATTGAAAAGAGTCGGTTACGAACCGTTATATTAGCAGCTGATCCCAACATGCTCGCGAAAAAGCGACAATTTATTAATGAGGAATTAGCGGTTTTAGAAGATGCACAAGATTTGCAACGCGGCGTGTTTGAAGTCAGTGCGGAATTAGTCGGTTGTGTTGATGAAACGGATGCACGTAATCGTTTTGCTGCCGCTATTCGACGATACTGGGCCTATAAGACAGTCGATTTAATTGTGTGGGAGCGCGGTTCATGGCGTGGCTTGGGCGGTGATTTTCAAGGCGAAATTCCGTCTTTAGGTGCACCGGTTATTTTGCCGGACGACAAAGGCCAGGATTTAGTGCTAGATTTAAGTCCAGGTGTCGATGGTCAGGCCGCCTTAATATTACGAGAGGCACAATTACAGCCTAGTTTACATGGACGTTCAAAAGCAGATCAACGGTATGTGGCGGAAGTTTTACGCACACAATTATCACTATCGCTACGTCGTGTGGTTTTATACGGAGAACTACAATCGTTAGCTCGGCTCGATCCACTAACGGGTACACACCGTCGCTGGTATGGTGAATCACGTTTACGAGAATTATGTGAATCTGGCGAAGTAGTTGCCGCTGCCATGGTCGACATAGATTTATTTAAAAAGGTTAATGATCAATTTGGTCATGCAGCAGGTGATGAAGTATTATCTGCAGTTGGCAAAGCATTAATTCAACAATTACGCACTGGTGACATTGTATCGCGTCAAGGGGGCGAAGAATTTTTGGTTATTTTACCAGATACTCCGCCAGCTGGTGCTGTGCAAGTTGCAGAGCGTTTGCGCGAAGCAGTTGAAGCGATAAAAGATTTGTCCTGTTTAGTAACCGTTTCTATTGGTGTTGCTGCCTGTCACCAAGATGAGGACTATGTCAGCCTGATAAGTCGAGCCGATGCCGCCTTATATCAGGCAAAAGAACATGGCCGTAATCGTGTGGTATTATCGGATGATGGTGGCGTTGAAAGCTTATTGCGCACCACGGCTCGTCGCAGTCGACAAAATCCGCAAATCGAGACATCAGCTTTTCGCGCTTCGGATAAACCAGCACAAATACCACCGCCGGCATTATAAAAATAGACAGGTTACTTTTGTATGCGAGTGTTGTTTCGAAATTTTACTGTGTGCAGCTTGCTACGTACTTTACCCAACGCAGCTTGACATTGGGTAAAGTGTCAATGTACAGAAAATGAATTAATGAACTTTTACTAAGTTGTTCACTTCTCCCACCCAAAAACCAGCCTTTTGACTTTGCTTAAACATTGGGCAGTGATTTAAAGTAACTTCCACAGTAATAGTTTTTCCCGTGTGCACTTTATAAGAATCAGGAAGGCCGGGAATCGAATGGTTGCCAATTTGCATACAATACAATGTGCCCGTTTTTAAATCTTTTTTTTCCGCAACACGGCATTCAATAGTTATTTTCTTAGTGGTACCTTCTGGTGTTTCTTTCATTATTACAGTTAACTGATTTTCATTCGTTATGGTTGGTGCCGGTTTATCCTCGCAATACACGTGAACTGTTGTCAGCGTTGTAAGTAATAAAACGCAAAAAAAAGATTTCATGAAAGTCCTTTCTGGGGTGATGGCGCTAGTTTATTAGCCCGTCAATTCCGTGTGTAACTACCATGTAACAGTGCGACCAAGGTGTTTAAAATGCGTGCATTTCACCTCATGCATGACGATATCAGCAAAGTGCATAGTCTTAGGTGAGCCAACTTTTGTTAGCTCAAAGCTAGTTGTTAGCGCAATACTTTAGCGTCTTGTGCAGCTTTTTTGTTATCCGATCCTTCACGAATATAAATCGGATTGCCACCACGCAAACGTACACTGACAATGTCCCCTGCTTTGATTTGGCCCGATGCAATCATGCGCGATAGGGGTGCTACTAACATGCGTTCTACGGCACGACGCATGGGGCGCGCGCCAAATTGCGGATCGGTACCTTCTTGTTGTAATTTCTCTAAAAAGGCAGCTGAGTAATGAAGAATAATAGGAACACTCGCACCTAATAATCGTTTATAGACGTCTTGCAGCATTAAATTTAATATTTTACGTAAATCATTATGACTGAGCACACGGAAACAAATAATATCATCAAAACGATTTAAAAATTCATAGGGGAAGACCTCTTTAGCCGATTCAATTGCTTTGGTTTTTATATCATTATTAATAGTTTCTTCTTCTGTTTTGACTTCAAAACCAATGGAGCGATGACGCAAGGTCGCGCTCATCTCTTCTGCACCGACGTTGGTGGTAATAATAATAACGGAACGCGTAAAATCGACGGTCTTATTATTGCCCAGGGTTAAATGGCCATCTTCCATTAATCCGAGCAAAGCGTTCCATAATTTAGGATGCGCTTTTTCAACTTCGTCAAATAAAACAATAGATAAATAGTGCGCTTTAACCTGTGGGAATAAACGCGCAATTTTCCCTTCGCCTTCGGCAAAAACACCACGCCCTTCTGCTTGCGCTTCTTTATGATGTTTATCGAGATTATCTTGTGATAACATCGGCTCGACATCGTTGCCAACGTAGCCTGGGGGACTGCCAAATAATTTACTGACAGTAAATTCACTACTAAACTCTTGGCAATTAACGCGGGTAAATGCCGTACGTTTACCAAAAATAGTTTCTGCTAAGGCTTTGACGGTTTCTGTTTTTCCGACGCCAGTTGGTCCTAAAAACAATAATGTTAAAATAGGTCGTTCGGGATTTCTAATACCAGCTAATACTTTACTAAAACTATCTAAAATTGCGACGATGGCGTTGCCTTGCCCAACCACGCGTTCTTTGAGCATGACTTCGAATCGTGATACTTGGTTCGATCGTTTATTCGGATCGAGTACCATCGATTTTTTTTGCGGAGCAGGTTCTGCATGTCCCATGGGGTCCTCACGTCATGCAAGTGGTCAGCGAACAGGTTGGTTCACATACGTGATCGTCCTATTGGCATTATACCTTAGAATTATAACCGGGAGTAAGAACTCCAGCCCTCATTTGATAAGTCGCCATGCTGTTAATAGGTCGTACCGGTTAGCTTTGGTTTCAGAACGAATTTCTTTACGTTTATACAGAGCGAGTTCTTCGCAAACACAATTACCCCACGTGGCTTGACCAAAGGCGCTAAATAATGCTTGCCAGGTGCGATTGGATTTATGTCCGTTTTGGTGATGACGTGTTGGATTTGGCAATGGTCGACACAACGTAATGTGCGGAGTGAATGCTGAATCAGGAGTTAGGCCAAGCGCGTGCATAATATCGTCATGCATATCGCGACAGAGGTGATTTTTATCTTGAAGCGCGGCGAAAACGGCGCGCGGCTCATGTCGACCAGCTCGCGCACCAGTGCCGACCAATTCCAAGGCAGGCTGACGAAAACTTGTAACGACCTCATCAATAGCACTTGGTATGAGGTGGGCCTCATCCGCATCTAATGGTCCTAAAAATGCGATGGTAATATGGAAATCTGCTGGCTGTGTCCATTGTGCTGGTAAATCCCATGCACGTAGTCGATCACAAATGGCGATTAAACGCTCAGCGGTGTCGACTGTTGGACGTAAGGCGAGAAAATGATTGGTCATCGGTTCATTAACATGGTGGAATTTGAGCGATCCCACACTTGGCAGCGCATATTCGTTATTGAAGCTTTCATTATGACAATGACGTCCGTCATTACGTTATTAGACACGTGGTTGAAACGACAGTTGCATCCTGATGCAGCGGTCTGGTTAAACGAGACGCTTGCGCGTATTGATAAAGAGGCTGGTGGCACACGCACCTTGTTTATGGCATTCGGATTAGCAGGACGGCGCAGTGGTAAAGCAGATGTACAATTTCATGACAGTGATTTAGAAGATGCGCACAAGGCGCGCTGTGGATGGAATCCATCTGGGTGGAGTATCGATCAATTAGTGCGGTCGCGTTTAGTGTTGAGTGTTGTAGCGGATGATGCTGATGCCTGGCTTAAAATAATTGATCAATTATTTGCTGCGGCGGGATTAGAAGAATTAGTTGCCTTGTATCAAGCGTTGCCACTGATGCCGCATCAACAACGATTGGCACCGCGTATCGCAGAAGGCATTCGTTCAAATATGACTGCGGTATTTAATGCGGTGGCGCTCAATAATCCTATTGCTAGCGAACAATTAGATGACGATGCATGGAATCAAATGATTTTAAAATCGTTATTCGTTGGGAGCCCAGTTGCACGCATCGTTGGAACAGAGAAACGAGCAAATCGTATATTGGCACAGATGCTGATAGACTATGCTCGTGAACGCTATGCCGCGAAACGTCCCATTCCCGTTGATTTATGGGCAGCCGCCCAACCTGGCTGCGACGCTGAACAGCGGCAGGCCTTGAACCAATTACAAGCCAGCGCTGCAGCGTTATCGTCGTAACTACTAAAACAATTTTATTCGGAGCCATCACATGAAATTGATAGATCCCCATGTCCATATGAGCGCACGCACCACCGATGATTATGAAGCCATGCGTGATGCTGGTGTGGTCGCGGTTATTGAGCCGGCGTTTTGGGTTGGTCAGCCTCGAACTACGCTCGGAACATTTCAGGATTATTATGCGTCATTAATTGGCTGGGAGCGTTTTCGTGCCGCGCAATTTGGTATTCGTCATTACTGCACCATTGGGCTCAATAGCAAAGAAGCAAATAATGAAGGATTAGCAAAAGAAGTCTTAGAAATATTACCACTCTTCGCCTGCAAAGATGGTGTCGTCGCGATTGGTGAAATTGGTTATGATGATCAAACTCCGGCAGAAGATAAAATATTTCGTGCACAATTAGAATTGGCAAAAGAATTAAATTTACCAGTCATGATACATACGCCGCATCGCGATAAAAAACGTGGTACCAGTCGTTCTATGGATGTGTGTATTGAGCATGGCTTACCGCCCTCCCAAGTGGTGGTCGATCATAATAATGAAGAAACCGTTAAAGAATGTTTAGACCGTGGTTTCTGGGCGGCATTTACCATTTATCCAAAAACGAAAATGGGCAATGAGCGCATGGTAGAAGTAGTGCGCACCTATGGCAAAGAACGTATTATTGTTGATAGCAGCGCAGATTGGGGCGTCAGTGATCCAATGGCTGTCCCTAAAACTGCGCGCTTAATGATTGAGCGTGGTATCCCGCAAGACCACGTGGAAGCAACTTGTTATGGCAATGCTATTTTAGCCTATGGACCAAGCGGACAATTTAATGAATCAGATTGGTTAACGCCGGCGCCAATTGATCAACGTATGTTATTTGAAGGTAATAGTGTGTTGCGCGGTCAAATGCCAAAAGTCGATGAACCGAGCAAGGTCGAAGGGCTCATCTCCTAATACGTGATGATTTTCGCGTCATAATAATTTTATGATGAAGCCGGATTAATGAATTTTTGTATTGTGCTTGCTAATTGAGCAACATCGACCGGTTTTTCGAGGACTGCGACCACGTTGCTGCCGTCCTTCAAATCGTCCTCTAACAAGACGCCATAACCGCTAGAGAGAAGAACGGCTATTGATGGATTAATGCTGTAAACAGCGCGTGCTAATTCCATACCACTCATGAGCGGCATGGTGTAGTCACTTATAACGATTGACCAATGGTGTGGATTATCTGTTATCCATTGCAGCGCTTCATGTGGATCAACGGTCCCAACAGCTTGATAACCAAGACGTTGGATTTGCATGACGCCCAGATCAACCAGCATTTGTTCGTCATCAACTAATAATATTTTTCCGTTGTGATTTTGTGTCATTTTTGTGGGTATTGGTTTTCTGTCACTTAGTAAACAAAACGGGAGTCGCATTTCAACGCGTGATTTGTTGACAGCTACAGGTAGGAAAAATGCGGTTCTGAGCTGATATGCCGTAATTTACTGACGCGTTTGTGATTTTCTTGATTCACGACATCATAGTCAGCTGTGTTAAGTTGCATTTCGCTAACATTACAATTCGCATCGTTTATCCATAATTTTATATTAGCGTGCGGCAAAAAATAACCCATCGTGGTTGGTCCACGATGGGTTATTTTTTTGTTAAAATTATTATTAATTAAGAACCGACGCTGACCGCTACTTCGAAAAGACGCTCGACATCGCCAGCTTCTAAAGCACGTGCTAAACCTTCCAAGGCAAGATCACCAACTAAGCGACGTTTTTCTTCTTGGAGACGCAACACGCGTTCTTCGATCGAATCGTCGGTGACAATACGATAGACCATAACCGGTTTATCTTGGCCGATACGATAGGCACGGTCAGCAGCTTGGTCTTCTGCAGCAGGGTTCCACCATGGGTCAAGAATAATAACGTAGTCAGCAGCCGTTAAATTAAGACCAACGCCCCCAGCTTTTAATGAAATCAGGAATAACGGATCGTCACCATTTTGGAATGCTTTCACTTTTGCGGAACGATCACGGGTGCGGCCATCTAAATATTGGTAAGTGTATTTTCGTTCTTCCAATTTTTCTTGAATAACGGCTAAGAATTTCGTGAACGAACTAAATACCAAGGCACGATGGCCTTCACTAATTAATTCATCGACTAAATCGATAAATAATTCGACCTTCGCACTGTCTAATTCTGGCGCACCAACCAAGGCTGGCGCACAGGCGGCCTGTCGCAGACGTGTAATAGCGGCCAAAATCGAGACGCGAGAACGTTCCAGACCTTTTGATCCCAAGAGGTCCATAACGCCAACGCGTTCTTTTTCGAGCAATTCGTGATAGAAACGATTTTGCTCATCAGACATTTGTGCATGTAAAAGAATTTCAGTTTTCGGTGGTAATTCCGTTGCCACTTCGCTTTTGATACGACGTAACACGAAAGGAGCCACACGATCGCGCAAGCGATTGATCGCTTCTGGATCGTCCTGCAAGGTTTCCTTCAGGGTTTTACGACGACCTAAGAAACCAGGCATTAAGAAGTGGAATATTGGCCATAAGTCTTCGGCACAGTTTTGTACCGGCGTACCAGATAAACACATACGACGTCGAGCAGTTAATTTTAACGCAGCACGTGTGGTTTTCGCTTCTGGATTACGGATAACGTGCGCTTCGTCGAGAATAACCGTACTGTATTCAATCGAAGACAATAATTTAATGTCACGTTGTAATATATTATAACTGGTCAGCAGCATGCCTTTTTTCGGCAAGCGTTCAGTTGATTTAACACGGTCTAAGCCCAAATGAGTATGCACCGGAACATCAGGACAGAATTTCTTACATTCATCAACCCAGTTATCGACCACAGAACGTGGCGCGACGACTAAATGCACACCGGGGTCTTCGCGGTGACGATGTAAAACAAAACAAATCGACTGCACGGTTTTACCTAAACCCATGTCGTCAGCGAGTACGCCGCCTAAGCCACGATTCGATAAAAACACCATCCAATTAAATCCAGCATGTTGATATTCACGCAAGGTCGCGTTGAGACCTTTTGGTAAATCAACGTGTGGAATTGACGCGCCACCTTTTGCTAAACTAGCGAGGTCGAGTGTTTGTTCGTCGAGTTCCATTTTGCCGCCCGATTCAGCGAGCGACACAGCCATAGCAGCGGCGTGGCGAGGCACGCGTACTTTTCCGTTATGTTCTTTTAAACCACCAAATTCGGCCAAGGTACGATAACGCGTTAACCATTCATCATTAATGCGTGCACGTAAACCATCTTTAAACACCATTACGTTTTGACCACGTGCGGCGTTCTTTAATAATTCTTTAATTGGCACGTGGCGACCATCAACCATCGCATCAATTTCTAATTCAAGAAATTCATCATGCGCAACCACTTTAGCGCTGGTAGCAATATCGGCCGGTGGACGGCCACGATGCAATCGATCTTGCCCGCGAATTTCCCACCCTTGTAAATTAGGAATGACTTGCGCCAAGAAACGGTCAGCCGCATCACCGTCAGCAACGAAACCGAATGCCCCGCGACGTTGTACTAAAGCGCCTCGTTTAATAAATTCATTACAACGTTGTAATTCCAAATCGCGATCACGTTCGCATTTTACAATATTACCATGTTTGTCTTCAGAGACGATTAATCCAATGCGTTCGAGTGGGTCGATTTCCGGGACATCATCGTGATAGCGGAATTTGACATGACCGCACAAGCGCGAATCCACTTCGTACATTTCTAAAATTGGCTGCGGACGACCACGCACTGGTTTGGCGCGTTCTGCTTGTGGTGGTACTTGTCCAGCATGCGCTAAAACACTGCGCCATGGATCGCGTACCAGCCATTCTTTTGGCACCATAATAGGGCCATGCATTAATGGGTCTAAATGCTCAGCGGGGCCTGTCCATTCGAGAGGAATAATACGGCCTCGGAAAACTAAATTCGGTCCAGGAATTAACCAAACATTTGCAACGGCTGCGCCACCGACTTCTAAATAGAGGCGTACTTTTTCGCCTTTGTCTTCCATCATTAAACGTGGTGAACGTGGACTGCCTTCAATGACGCATGGAAAAGTTTGACCGTCGATCACCATGACGGGAGGTGGATGAATGCCACGCACCTGAGTGAGCGCACGTTGGATCGAATCTTGTTCATGCAGCGGTTCTGTTTTGACACCGGCTGCACCTTCCATTTGCAGCATGCGCGTGCGTTTACAGTTCGGCAAAGTCCGTGACAAAGTCAGCACGACTGGACCAGTGTGTCGAGGAGTTGGACGTGAGCTATCTGATGACGAGGAAGCCGATGCGCTTGCGGACATGATCAAATCCGTTTCTAATGATTCTTTTGATTCAGAGTGCGCTGCCTTAGCGCCGCCAATCAAATGTGGAGGGCGCATACTAACGGCTAATTCCTATCCGCAAGAAGGAAAAATTAGTATCATTCATCTCTAGAACCGGCAAATAACCCTCTTTTTAGGCACTAATCGGTCATGGTCTTGTGACGGCTTTAGTTCCTCTCACTTTACCACATGAGGTTATATAAACCCATAATATCACACCCCTGAAATTGCTGATGAGGAGTTAAAACGGCTAAGTTACGTATCACCGCTATTGGGATGTCGTGTTACTTCGTAAGACAAGGTAAAAATAATAAAAAGACAGTCATTAAAATTTAGATATATTGTTGTTTGCCAGTTGCGAAAAAGTGATCAGCAACACGCTGCGCGCCATGTTACCATACCAACCATCGACCGTCGCTGAAGCATTACATAGTATTTTAGATCAAGCAGCTGCAGAGAGCGGTCGTGCTACGCTTGCTATTCCCGGTGGTCGTTCCCCTGGTCCGGTGCTCACGGCATTAGCTGCGATCTGTGAACCATTTTTACGAGAGCGCTTACATTTATTGTGGCTTGATGAACGGGCGGTGCCAGTTGGCCACGCAGATCGTAACGACGCGCCAACATTAGCGGCATGGCAAGCTGGTGGCGGATTACCAGCGCATGTCTATCCAATGCCAGCAGAACAATCTGATTTAGAAGCAGCAACAGCTGCGTATGCAGCTACCTTGCAACAAGCAACAGGCGGAACTGGCATAATAGATGCCTGTCTTATTGGCATTGGTGAAGACGGTCATATGGCTAGTTTATTCCCAAACCATCCTGGCTTACAGGAATTAGCCGATGTATTTGCTATATATGATAGTCCGAAACCACCGCCAAAACGTATGAGTTTATCCTTACCAGTTTTACACCGAGCTCGCTATCACATCGTTATTGCATTAGGTACGGTCAAAGGTGTGGTTGCTAAAAAAGCGAAATCCGGTCCAGACAAATCGCTACCGGTAAGTTTATTGCCTGCCAATAAAACGGTGTGGTATTTAGATGATGCAGCAGTCGCAGCGTTTGATAAATAAGGTATTAACAAAAAATTGTGAAAATACGAGGTTTATTCAAAAGACATTGCATAAATCTGCCGCGGCAATTTAACCTAAATACGGCATTAGAAAATGAAATATTATTATAAATCATTTAGCGCATTACGTTTAAGTCTTAATAATAGGTCACCTAAATAGTGATGTCAAAACCGGCAAGAGTACCCCAGGTGCAAGGCGTCCGAAGACGAAGCATAGCAGCGCTATGTGAGGATGAGGCAACGCAGCAGATGGGGTGCTATTGCCGGTTTTAGGTTTAAAAATCATTGGCAGCTTCGGGTGGTGGCGGATTATTAACTGGCTTTTGTGGTGACTCCTTTTTTGGCCATTTAAATGTATATCGGGTATTTTCTTTTTCGTCGTCCGACGCGTAGGGTTTTATATTAACCGCCTGCTCCAACCAATTTTTTACCTGCGGATCGGTTTCATTCTGCGCGCAAAGACGCAGTTGTGATTTCAAGCGTTCATGCTCAGGAAATGTTAGGATGTCTTTATAATTTAATGCAACACCAAGGGTCCAGCCAGCTTGTGCGCGGACATGAGGATCAATATCCTTTGCGGCAGTTTTGGCTGCGGCTTCTAACAAAAGCAGTTTATCGGCATTTGCTATGACGACTCGTCGGTCAATTGCTGGCAGCATACTACGTGAGATGCGCGGAACATCATTAAATGCATCGCCAACAGTAGACCAGAAATTAGATCGCACATCATTATCAACATCATTACTGTAAAAGGAAACAGCGGTGCGCCACAGAGCGGGGTCATCTGTGTACAAATTATCAAGTACTTTATAGAGGGAGTATGGGTAATGTCTCAATTCAGCAGATTGTAGAATAATTGCCATAAGATTTAACCAATCGTCCTTTGCAAACCACTCGGGGCGATCGAAGATAAAGCGAGTAGTTTCATTACGTACGGAGGCGAAACGGTGTTCTAAGTGTTTTTTCCAAGAATCAGCAGTGACAGGAAAAACAAGTGCATCTTTCTTTGCTTCAATGTGCAAAATAACCTCTTGCAGTTTATTTTTATCGTCCTGTGAGAGCAAAGGAGGAATTGGATACCGTTGAAATGGATTTTCACGAAAACAGGCAATTATTTTTTTTACTGCTTCCAGACAAACTTCTTCATGGATGTTATTATCGAGCATCAGCAGCAGGCGCTCACGCCCCTGTTGTTCTAATTCCGGGAGGCATTCGACGGCCAGTATATTTAAGCGTGGATCTGGGTCGTCTGCCAACGCAAGAATTACATTATTTGCACGTTCGCTCAGGCCGGCGAGTACTCGGCAAAATGCAATAAAACGCGGGCTATTTTTGTCAGGAAGATTGTCCATTAGGAACTTTTCAGCACTGGTTTTATCAAGTGCCACTAAAACTTGTCCTGCTTTATAATGCCCACTGACGTCCCAGCCATTAAAACTTTTTTCAGGGGGAATGGTGTCATCTAATAGAATGCGTTTTAATTGCGCGATATGACCATCTGATTTACGGATTGAGGAATAGTCGCTAAGCAGAGATACGCTTAACCATTCGTGGGAATTTTTTGACAGTAAGTCGGTTAATATTTTATCGGTAATATCACCTTCATGTAATAATGCAGCTTCAATTGCACGACTTTGAATGGGTTGCTGTTTACTCTTGGTGGATTTTGCGATAAATTGTAATGCTTCGGTGCTGCCATTTAATGCAAGGCCATCAAAAGCGTAATTGTTACCAAAATTATCGACGTCTTTTGATATTTTAATCAAAAATGGTATAACCCTTGGATCTTCGCTCTCGGCAATGGCTGCGATTGGAACTGGCGGATATAAATAACGTCCACCAGACTCTCTACCTTTTTCTGCAGCAGTTAGCAAAGCATTAATTGCTTGCGGAATGTGCATATATCCGAGCAATTTACCAGCTAATTGTCTAACTCTCATATCTAATTCGTGATTATTTAAAGCGCCGACAAGTGGAGTAATAGCAGCCGGATTTTCACTCCAGCCCAAAGCTGCAAGCGCAAATAGATATTTCTTGTGGAGCGGGATTTCCGCTTCCGGTTCATCTGCTGGTGGAGCCGCCACGGCGAGTTGGTTGGTGTATGCAATGCATCGTTCAAGTTGCCCTGGAAGATTGAGCTGCCCGGCCAAATAAATACTATCAATTTCAGAGAATAATTTTTGTTTTATTGCTTCTGATAGGGCTTGCGTAACTTCCTTATCATCAACAAAACGAGATAAAATATTTCGGTCGTAAGCATCGGTAATTTTAAAAAACCCTGCATATTGACCATTAGATTTTTTCTTTCTATCAGGGATTGGTATAGTGTGTTTATTAATCCAATCAGAAAGCGCTTGTGCAGCAATTTTTCCGCGCCCCTCGTTGGCGAGATTCACTAACAATATACGTAATGCCGCGCTATCAGTGCAAGACGCGAGTGCATGTGCACTGGTAAGATCGCCGGTATTTTGAAATGATTGTTCTAATTCAAGTAAATGAGCAGACAGCACAGGCTTATCGATGAAAATAAAGCGGTCATTTTTCCACCAACGTAATTCAGCTGATTTACACAATGCATCAAGAACAGTGCGCAATGGTTGATTTTTGCTAGCGACGGAAACTTCCGCAAACAAAGCGTCTTTGTTGTTAGCATTTGTTATTACTGGTAAAAGTTCATGTTGAGAGCTGGCAGGGTCCTGATCAAAATCAGCAAATCGTGTTGGAAAACCGATGATAAAACGCGGACGTTTATTTAATGGAATGGCGATACGCAATAAAGTTAAAGCACTATCAAGATCAATATTGTTAAGATGGAGGGTCACATTTTGATCTAATATAAGATCGGGTGCTGGAGCTGGTGGTGCAGTTACCGCAGTTACCGCAGGATTTTCGTTAGACACAACAAATGGCGTTTCGGCTTTTGGTGCTTTTGAAGTAATAGATGCTGAGCCGACGGCTATCACCACAGCACTCAACAGTGTGACAATTAATTTCCCACCAAACCATAATGAAGACGTTGTCACGCCGATGCTACCCGCAGACATTGTGAGCGTGGTCGCTTTTCCTGTCGCACATGTCGAAGTAATTAGTTGGTTTAATACATCCGGCATAGCTGCAGCATGGAGGGGTGCCATGACGGATATGAGCGAGGTAGTGCCAACCGCAAATCCACGCTTATGTAATGTTCGACGCAACATATTAAGTGCGCGATGGCAACGTGTGCGCACGGTTATTTCGCTCACGCCAAGCGTTGCTGCAATTGCCGTATCGTCGAGTTCATCAAGATAGCGTAACGATAAAATAAGACGAAATGGTTCGCGCAGTTCTTTTAGACTGGCGCAAGCAGCGTCGCGTAAAACGCTATCATCAGGTTCAGGCTCTGGTTTGGGAGCCGTTGCGCGGACTTGGTCTTCATAATGTCGACGGCGTGTAGCTTTGCGAATATGGTCTCGCGCTTCATTTGCTGTAATGGCAAGAATCCACGAGCGCACGCTACCTCGTTTATTATAGGTGTGCACAGAGCCTAAGCAGGCGAGGCAGGCTTCTTGTATTGCATCTTCTGCATCGGCGGTGCTTCCATTACTAATACGTAAAGCGACTTTCCACATGGCATCGGCATGGCGATGGATGAGCTCATTCAGCGCCTGTCGATCACCACGAGCGACACGTTCCAGTAATGCATAATCTGGATCTTTCGTCTCAGGTGTTGGTATGGCGTGAGGTTGCATATGAGCGCTTACATACACGGCGAGGTCTCCATTTAGTTGCCCTGGAGACGCCGCTCAGTTGGACTATGTTCCCGCTAATTGTGAAACAGCGGTACTTTGTTTAAGTTCTTTCTGTACAAAGACTTGTAAATCAGTGTGGTCATGCGGCTGCTATGTTGAGCCGCAAAACCAATGGACGATCTTAATTTTTTTCAAGCAAAGGAGAAAGCGTATTTTTTGTTCCTTCTCATTCGATTTGACGATTTTGGAGGTCCTACTGTAATGTAATTTTTTTAATTAAAACTTTAAAAGTAATTTATCAGCGCAAAACCATCAACCAAAATAACATGGCAAAAGGCGCGCCGACGGTGCTGACTACAACTAAGGCGGCCATCATAACGGCGTCTCCACCTAACATGCGTGCCATAGGAACCGTAGCCACAGCAACAGGACAGGCATTTAATATGACAGCGCCGGTTAATGCGTAGGGATTGACGTCCAATGACCAACCAACCACAAAAGTAATAGCTGGTACGGCAAATAATTTCCCAAACGTACCAAGAGATAGTAAACCTGGGTGTTGTCGCACTAATCCCAGATCTAATTGCATACCGGTTAATAAAAGCGATGCTGGAATAGCGGCAGTTGCGAGTAATTTAATTGAAACATCACATACATGCAGCACTTCTAATGGCAGACCAGTAATTGTATTCGGTGGCAAATAGAATTTAGTTATACTCGCAATCATACCAAGCACACAGGCAATAATTAATGGATTGACGAGCATGTGGTAACCAATTTGTAATAATCCAGCGCGATTGAGACCATGATGTGCTAAGCGTAAGGCGACAACCGTTCCAGCATTAAAAATTGAAATCATTATGCCTAACAAAACACCAAATGAAGCCATCATAATCGCGGCATTTTCTTTGGGCATCGTCAAGGCGACTAACTCCATGACCGGCAATCCAATAAATGCAGCATTTGGACGAGCGACCCCAGAGACGATGGTGCCTCTCAAGACAGGGGGGAGCGAACCGGCTAGCCACCAACTGCCTAACCAGCCGCCAAAAAATCCTGCCAGCGCAGCGATCAGCGTTTTCGTGTCAAAATCGTGGACTAAATTAGCATGTGATACCATTACAAACAGCTGAGCGGGTAAAATTACGTAAAACACCAAGCGATTGAGGTCATCAACGCCCTGATCGGTCACTAATTTAGCCCGAAACGTCCACCAGCCGAGTGCGACCAACGCAAAAACCGGCAGCAAAGCTCCGGTCATGAGCCACAGATCACTCCACATACAAGGTGTCCAACAACCATAGGCGCATGGCGGGACGTTGGCAAACAACTGCTCCTTCGCTAGGGGGTGCTCAGTAAGCAACTGTGTGGTTCGTGTTTGCAACACCCGTTTTGCTAACTGCTTCCTCGCCTTGCCTGGGGCACTGAGCCGTCCTCAAATGCCCAGCCCTACTATTAGGTAGGAAAACAGGAGTGTTCCTATGTCATTTTTCCGCACGTGTGCCGCGACCGTCTTATTGGTTCCAACGCTGACCGTTTTTGCAGCAGACAAAAATCCGGGTGTGACGCCTGCATTATTAGTGAATCAAACCATTCCGACTTATGGTGTTGTGAACCAGGTACCGCATTACACCGACAGTCGTGCAAATGGTTTATATTTAGAAATTCATCAAGTTTTGGCTGACGTTGAAAGTCATGTGATGTCAACCAAATCATCAAAAGCAATGCCAATTGATAATTCCAAGTCATATAAAATAGATGCGAAAAAAGCAGCAGAAGCTGGTATTGTTATTCCACCGCCACCCGCAATTGGCGATGCGCGATTAAGTGGTTTATTAGATCGTTTGGTAGAACTGGATGCAGCGATTACCTATCGAACATATTTAGAACAATGGCAGCTTGATAATAGTTTTGCTAATTTATCACGCGCAGCTCAATTACAGGCGCTCAGTGGTTATGTGACGCCTGAAAAAGCGGCCGAAATAGAAAACGCACGTATTGAGGCCTTAAAAGCTGCGGCATTAGCATCGCAAGACGCAGAGACGAGAGCTAAAGCCGAAAAAGCTGCGGCAAAAGCACAAGCAGCAGCGGATGCCAAGGCAAAAAAAGAAGCTGATGCAGCGGCAAAAGCAGCAGCGAAAGCAGAAGCCGAAGCAGCAGCGAAGGCAAAAAAAGAAGCTGATGCAGCAGCAAAAGCACAAGCAGCAGCGGATGCCAAGGCAAAAAAAGAAGCTGATGCAGCGGCAAAAGCACAAGCAGCAGCGGACGCCAAGGCAAAAAAAGAAGCTGATGCAGCGGCAAAAGCACAAGCGGCTAAAGATGCCGAAGCACCTCCAGCCGAACCACCAGCGGCTGAGCCACCAGCGGCTGAGCCACCAGCGGCTGAGCCACCAGCGGCTGAGCCACCAGAAGTAGAAGCGCCCCCAGAATTATAAATTTTCTGTTCGGTGTCATAAAAGCTCAAACAAGCGCGGTCATTAGCCGCGCTTGTTTGCGTTTGTGCTTTAGCGCGGAAGCAAAAACCGGTGCTTAGTAGCATTATTGCATTTATGTATACCGTCTGCCGCCCCATGGTACGCATCGTAGTTGGTATGAGTGGTGGCGTCGATTCGAGTCTGAGCGCTGCGTTGTTGTCAGAGCAAGGACACGAAGTCGTTGGTGTGACCATGCAATTGTGGCCATGCGCTGAACAAGATGGTGGATTTACGCGCGAGGATTCATGTTGCTCGCCAACTGAAACCATTGATGCCCGTTCAGTCGCACAGGGCACTGGTATTCGCCATTATGTTGTCGACATGGTTGATGGATTTCGTGAAAGTGTAGTCGATGCGTTTGTTGCCTCGTACGCCGCTGGACAAACGCCCAATCCCTGTGTGCGTTGTAATGAAAAAGTAAAATTCGGTTCATTATGGGATTACGCACAGCGCTTAGGGGCCAAACAAGTTGCAACCGGTCATTATGCACGCGTTACCCAGGTTTTTGATCGCTACGTTTTACGCACGGCAGTTGATCGCAATAAAGATCAAACCTATTTTTTATTTAGTTTAACCCAGGAACAATTAGCAGCAGCACATTTTCCGGTTGGGCATTTAACTAAAGAGGAAGTACGCGAAGCGTCACGACAGAGAAAATTAGCCACTGCAGACAAACAAGAGTCACAGGATATTTGCTTTATTGGCGCAGAAGGCGTTGGTGGTTTTTTACGTGAGCGTATTCCCGAAGCTTTTTACGAAGGCCCTATTATTCATGAAAATGGCAAACAATTAGGGACACACAATGGACTGGCAGCCTACACAATTGGTCAACGTAAAGGTTTGGGCGTGGCTTGGCACGAACCATTATTTGTGGTGCGTTTAGAACATGACACCAATACCGTCGTATTAGGACCACGAAAAACATTATTAATTGAAGAATTACTACTAACGGATTGCACCTGGCATTTAGGCGATATTTCCGAAAAAGGGCTATCGTGTTTTGTGCGTACGCGTCATCGCGCACCATTGGTACCAGCGATAATCACTCCGCGTGCAGGTGTTGGACCAACTGGATTACCAAATGCCACGGTACATTTTCAAGAACCACAGCCACGTACTAATGCTGGACAGGCATGTGTAGCGTATGACGAAAAAGAAGATTTATGTTTAGGCGGCGGCTGGATCGCGTCAAAATAATATTATTGTGGTGCGTCAGCTGGAATATCCGGCTGTAAATAGCGATCAAATAGTGCATGTGCTGCCGTACGTACTTCTGGACGTGCTAACGTTGCGTTGCCGTGTGGCATCCCCTCAATAAGCGTTAATGTCGAATCGACGCCAGCTTTTTGCAAGGCAGTATGCATAATAACACTTTGCTCATACGGAATAATTTCGTCAGCGGTTCCATGAATAAAAGCAAATGGCGCATCATCAGGAGTAACATGGGTGATCGGGCTTGCGAGCTTTGCTAACTCTGGATTTTTTTCTGGTTTACTGCGTAACAGTGCAGCGGCAGTAATATTAATTTCCCAAAAATCCGGATGATCTTTGTTGAGCGCTAACAAATCTGTGGCCGGAAATAAGGCGCACACGCACATCACACGACTAGACACACCAGTAAATCCAAGGTCGCCTTCTAATTCGGGATTGTCTTGTACGGTACCAAGCAATGCGGCGAGGTGAGCACCAGCGGAAGCGCCCCACACGCCAATGCGTTTTTCATCACAGCCATATTGCCACGCATGCACGCGCAGCCAACGAATGGCTGCTTTGCAATCATGTAATGCGGCGGGGAAACCGTTTTCTTTACTGCCTTTTGCTAAACGATAAGTGATACTGGCTATGGCATAGCCACGCGTAGCGAGTTTTGCTATTGGACAGGGATAGCGATCACCATTGACCCAACCGCCGCCATGGATCCAGACGACAATAGGTAATGGTTTAGAATACGTTTCTGGTAAATAGAGATCTAACTGTAATTTTTCTTCACCGTCGTAGATGGGCGCTATCGCATAGGTAATATTTTTATGAATGCGCACCCCATCAGGTTCAACGAGATGACGGGGCGGGCCAAAGCAACCACATATGCAAACAGCTACGAATAAACAGAACAGAAAGCGCATATGGCCATTTCCTTCTTTAGAAGTCGATGCGTTTTGCTACCGATAACGCATAACGTTCGATAAAATCACGGCGAATACTGACGTCGTTGCCCATTAATGTTGCGAACATGCGTTCAGCTTCGATGGCATCGGTCATGGTGACTTTAAATAATGTCCGCGCACGAGGGTCCATAGTGGTTTCCCACAATTGGTCCGGATTCATTTCGCCTAATCCTTTATAGCGTTGAATATCAAGGCCGCGTGCGCCAAAACGTTTAATGACACCCACTAAGCCAATTAAATGTGTGAGCACTACTTCTTCTTTGTTGTCGCGTAACACAAATGGGCTGATGCGACCTGGGCTATCTAATAAGAACTCTGGGTTGTAACCAAGAATTCGTAAACGATCGAGACTGCGTTCCATGTCTTCGCGTTCGGTAAATTCAATTAATTCTGGTACGATGGCAGCAGGTTCGCCCTCAGCACGTTCAGTTTTTCCGCGACCAAGTAATTCATCTAATTCAGCTTCGCTGTAGAGATATTGAATCGCTTCGCCAACGCGCGCACGGTATAATGGCAATAGGCCTGAACCGTTTCGCAGCGCTAAATATTCATCAATGGTGAGGCCTTTGAGCGATAAGACGTGATCGTGTTCATCAAATTCTTGCAATACTTCAACCAACGAAGCCAGTGCGTTGCCTTCAATGGTACGCTCAACGCCGCCAGTGCGATCAGTCAAGGAGGTGCCATCACTGCCGAGGCGAATAATTTCACCAGCTAATAATTTTTCATTATAAATATATTCGCTACTCTTGCCGCGCGTTACTTTATAAAGCGGCGGTTGTGCAACATAAATATTTCCATTTTCAATTAATTTTGGCATTTGCCGGAAGAAGAAGGTTAACAACAAAGTGCGAATATGGCTGCCATCAACGTCGGCGTCAGTCATAATGACTATTTTACCGTAGCGTAAGCCTTCTAAGTTAAAATCTTCACCAATACCGGCGCCCAACGCTTGAATCATGGCGCTAATTTCAGAGTGCCCCATGACTTTATCGATACGTGATTTCTCAACATTAATGATTTTACCTTTTAAAGGTAAAATAGCTTGAATGCGTGCATCGCTGCCACGTTTGGCTGAACCACCAGCCGAATCACCTTCGACCAGGAAGATTTCTGTTTCGGCAACATTACGACTTTGACAGTCGCGTAATTTATCAGGCATGCCGCCATTGTTAAGTAAACTCTTACGATTTTTTCGTGCTAAATCGCGTGCTTTACGAGCGGCCTCGCGTGCTTCCATCGCAGAAATAGCTTTGCCAATTAAGTTTTTGGCAATTTTTGGATTTTCTTCGCAGTAATCTTTTATCGCACCTCCGAGCAACGTTTGCACGATGCCGGCAATTTCGATGTTGATAAGTTTATCTTTGGTTTGTGCAGAGAATTTTGGATCACCTAATTTCACTGAAATAATGGCGCACAATCCTTCACGTAAATCTTCACCAGCTGGTGGTTTGTCATCACCTTTAATTAAATTATTAGCCTTGGCATAGGAGTTAAATTCACGCGTTAGCGCGGTTTTAAACCCTTCCAAATGGGTGCCGCCATCACGATTGCGAATATTATTAGCGAAGCACAAAATTTGTTCATCATAGCTATCATTATATTGCATAGCTAATTCAACATCAGTGCCATCTTCGGTTGAGCGCGCAATATGAATGACGGGATGTAAATGTGATTTGCCTTGGTTGAGGTAGCGGACGAATGCCGCCAAACCATCCGTTGAATAAAATACTTCCGCTTTTCCTTCTTCACGTAAATCTTGTAAATTAATGCGCACACCGCTGTTTAAGAAAGCCAGCTCACGCAGACGAGCAGCAATCACTTTAAAACTGAAAACGGTGTTGTCGCCAAAGACATCGCGGTCCGGTTTAAAGTGAATTGATGAACCACGTTCTTTGGTTGGAGCCACAACTTCCAGTTCAGACTTTGGTACGCCGCGTTCAAAACGCATGCGATGATGTTTGCCATCGCGTTTAATATCAGCTACCAACCAAGCGCTGACGGCATTAACACAACTAACACCAACGCCATGGAGACCACCAGATTTTTTGTAGGCACCGGTCCCTTGATTATCAAATTTTCCACCAGCATGCAAAATGGTTAATACCACTTCAAGCGTACTGCGACCAGTTGAAGGATGTGGGGCAACCGGAATACCACGTCCATTATCAGATACGGACAGGGAATTATCTTGATGAATGGTAATTATAATTTCGCTACAGTGACCAGCGAGGGCTTCATCAATAGAGTTATCAACCGTTTCCCAAACGCATTGATATAGACCGCCGGCACCTGGATCGCCGATATACATGCCTGGCCGTTTACGTACGGCTTCCATACCTTCTAAAACTTGAATTTTATCAACACCATAATCGCTACTCGTACTGCTATTTCCTGCGCCTGATACGTTATTTTGGTTATTATCATCAGCGGGTTGGCTGGAAGCAGAAGAGGGATCGGCAGACATTGAGCAAACTCCAAGGCGTCATTCGGTTTTTAACCCGAGTTACTAGGTCGGCGCAGTGTACTTTGGCACCCACCGCTGCAATGCCTGTATGGCCGTTGGCGATATGACGGCGTTTAGTTTTCCCGGCCTGTGCCATGACGTGATTTTGCGAGGCTCTGGTCGCGGTTTTAGAGCGGACAAGGGCTTGCTGGCAGCGCTTTGTCCCTGAATGTAGGTCGGCATGACCGTGGCCCCAAGCTCAGATGTGACCGTTTTGTTAGCTCAGACTGTTCAACGAGCAGATGCGGCATTGGAAAAATGGCTCCCAGGCCCAGACGAAGCCCCGCAGCGACTGCACCAAGCCATGCGTTATAGTGTTTTTGCGGGTGGAAAACGCATTCGTCCGGCGTTGGTGCTAGCGGCTGCGCGCGCAGCAGGTGCTGACGAAGCTCAGCATGCACAAGCTATCGACGCGGCCTTAGTTGCGGTCGAAGTGCTCCACACCTACACGCTTATCCATGATGACTTGCCGGCGATGGATGATGACGACCTACGTCGCGGGCGTCCGACGTGCCACAAGGCCTACGATGAAGCAACGGCCATTTTAGCAGGTGATGCGTTACAAACGTTAGCTTTTGAAGCTGTGGCGACGGTTGGCGCTTCCGCGGTCCAAGTGTTAGCGCGTGCTGCTGGCAGTCGTGGTGTGGTTGGCGGACAACAAGATGATTTAGACGCCGAAGGCGAAGCAATTGACAACTCGCCAGCCACGCGTGCTCGTTTAGAGCGCATTCATCGCGGCAAGACAGCAGCATTAATTCGTGCAAGTTGTGATTTAGGCGCGTTGGCAGTACAAGCAGCAGAACCAATAAGACAGGCATTAGCAACGTATGGCGAAGCCATTGGTTTAGCATTTCAAGTTGCCGACGATATTTTAGATGCAACGGCAGATTCTTCTGCGTTAGGAAAAACAGCTGGTAAAGATGCAGCGCAAGGAAAATTAACCTACGTGGCGG
>JAHEDF010000142.1 GCA_024641365.1 Planctomycetota bacterium
CAATAGATAGTCCTGGGGTTGTTTTATTAATGGGACCAGACGATGTATCGCCACGTCGATTTCAAGGTGATGGTGCAAATGGTGAAGTTATTGATGTCGCAAATGGCTTTGCCTTATTAGCAGGGTTAAGGAATTTAGCCTTATTGGACCTCGCTACGGGACAAGCAAAATGGGCTATCAGTTTTCCCGGTGGTCGAGATGGCGTGCAGGGTCGCATTGGTGATAAACATGTCATTGTGAGCACGAATGATCAATTAGCCTTATTAGATGCGAAAGATGGGAAAATAATATCGTCTCGTGGATTAGGCCAAAGTATGTCATTGGCATTAACTGCTGATCTGGTCATGGCTGCAACCACAGAACGTATTATTAGCTGGGGACGCGGCGCTTCATTTTTGGAGCGATTGACCAAAGCAGCTGCTGCTAATCCACAAGATTACCGCCCATGGGGAACGCTGGCTTCTTTTTATGATTCACGAGGCGAAAAAGAGCGGTCGTTTAATTGTTTAATTGAAGCGCTGCAGCGTGGAGCTCCAGTAGATTATTGTGAACGAGCAGCTCGTTTGGTGCGAGCCGATTTGGAATTACGAGTTGGCGATAAAAATACATTTAGTGAACCAATGGCTAAATTGGAGTCATTAACGAAATATTATGATCGTCTTACTGGTGAAGTCGCTTTATGGAACGCACGACATCAAGAAATTCTTGGCGATGTTCAGGCGGCATCCTCGTTATTTAGCCAAGCACTCAATGGCGATGATTATCGTTTACTGCTAAAGGATCGTCTTGAAGTAAGCATTCATGCATTGGCAAAATCTGGGTTAGCACGTTTATCAGGAAAATCGGTACGACCACTTGTTGATGCTCCCCCGTCCACCATGCCATCTCCAAAATTAGCATGGAATTTTCCAGGCAAGCGGGGTAACAAAACATTGTTGGCTGGTGATTTAGCAGTTGGTTTTGCAAATGGATTTTTAAGTGCCATAAATGTTACTGATGGCCAATTGGTATGGCGAAGAACACCAGTTCGGCAGTTGTTGGGAGTGAAAGTTTTCAATAATTTGCCAAATGATAATGAGGATGGTATTCCGATAGATGAAGTTGTTGCAGGCTCCAGCGCTGCTACAGCAGGACTTCAAAAAGACGATATCTTATTATCATTCCAAGGAAAAAAGACGACAAACTTCCAAAGAGATTTACAAGTTGTTGTTCCCACTATGGAACCCGGCACGCCTTATAATATGACGGTTAAGCGTAATGGTAAAATTATTGAATTACATGGTTTATTAGGCGGCGAACCAGTTGAGCCATTAGCAGCAAATGATAAAACGGTTTTGCTCTGGTTAACAATGTCTATTACCAACCCACAACAATTACGACAGCAATCAGTTCCAGAGGGAATGTGGTTTGCCGCTGTTGATATTGCATCAGGAAAAGAATTATTTCGCTATGCGCTGCGACCGACCAATAGTTTAGGAGAAACGCCTGCTCAACCAATTTTGACAGACAATGATTTTATATTAACCCAAGAGGCAAGCGATCTCATTTGTTTATCTGCCCATGGCGCACCTCCAGGAGAAGCGCCAACGCCTTTATGGCGTTTGCCGTTGGGTGAAAATGGCATGTCACAATTAAAATTATTACCGGGCGGTCTCTTATGGCTGCCTGAAGATGGTCGAAATCGTATCCATATTATAAATTTAGAAAATGGCAGTACTCAATATGTTTTACCTGAAGACTTAGCTGCAGATCCAATATTTGTTGGGGATGTGTGCTATTGCTTAGGACAAGCTGGACGTATTACGTGTTGGGATTTAGGAATAGGTCGTCAACGTTGGCGAACCGATAAAGTGTATGGTCGCCTGCATGCTGTCAGTGGCGATGGCATTTACGCATCAGATGAACAAAACCAATTAGTTATTTTAGATGCATTTAGTGGAGCAGTTCGCCGTCGCTTTGGGGAATGGAGTACTATTGAAAGCTTAGTACGCGATCGAGATCATTTGTCGGTATTTGTAAGACGGATTGATCGCTCCCAGGCGTTGGCACGAATTGCCTTAGTGGGTGGACATATTGCCTGGGAACAACGACTCCCTCCTGGTGTTGAAGTTCAGGAATTGATTTCTGCTCCTGATGCATTTGGCGCAATCCTTTCCGATGGTCCCAGTACACGTAACTTGTTACTGATGGATTTAAAAGGAAATGTTCGCACTGCCTGTCCAATAGGAATTGACGATAAAATACTTCCTGTTTCTGGCGCTGCTCTCAGCTCCGGTGAAAAGGGGCTTACTGTTTTGCCTAATATGACCCAGCAAAACGCTCCAGAACTACCTTGTTCGGTGTTTGCAGAGGAAGACAAAAAGGACAAAGATCTATTACCGCTCTATAATAAAGTAAGAGAACAACTGCAGTGGCAAACCGTCGGCACTGCAGCCTATGCAATTGGACGACAAAAAAATGCCTTAGTTATATTTGCTCGCCTTGGTCCAGACGGCACTAATTTAACGCTCCGCCTATCTGATGGTGAAGATACCATTGATGCTATTGGGCAAATGGCCACCTTCACTCCTACACACCCACAATTTACTGGTGGCGGATCGTGGGTTGTCGATGGTGCTCAGCGTATTTCTGCCGATGGAGAGCCGATTATATTAGGGTTAAGGCTACAATCTGCTCCGGATAAATTACCAGGTACCGCATTATCTATGCGCGCGTCGTGTGGCGATGCCAGCGATGCTCCGCAAGCACCTTGGTGGCTACGGCGCGTATGGCGAAAAGTGACAAATGGACCATGATAGTAGGTTTAGGTACTGATATTATTGGCTTAGATCGCATTCAGAAAACCTATCAACGACAAGGACAGCGATTTCTTGATCGTGTTTATACACCTGCAGAACAGGCTTATATATTAGATCGCCGAGATCCTACCGAACGTTTAGCATCGCGCTGGGCTGCAAAAGAAGCGTGTATGAAAGCGCTTGGAACGGGCTGGGCAAAGGGCGTTCATTTTTTGCAAATTTCTTTGTTACCAGGTCTTAATGGCGGCCCTCCCATACTCACATTATCGGATGAGGCTTTAGTGGTCGCCAATAAATTAGGCGCGATACGATTTCATTGCTCCGTTAGCCACAGCAATAATTTAGCTATTGCGACCGTTATTCTTGAATCGTGACATACTATGAACCCAGCTCTGCGTGCGTTAAAACCTTATCCAATGGCCGAATTACAAGCTCGCAAAGCGGCAGTAATTGCCTCTGGGAAAAAGGTCTATGATTTCGGTACTGGTGACCCGATTGAGCCGACCCCGACATTTATAATCAATGCATTAAAAGCTTCCGTACCTACAATAAGCCAATATCCCTCTGTTGCAGGAACTCCGCAATTACGGCAAGCAGTCAGCGCGTATTTAAAACGCCGTTTTGGATCTGACATCAATCCTGACACACAAATATTGCCAGCTGCTGGTAGTAAAGAAGCCATTTTTCATTTACCGCTAGCCTTCTTAGATGCGAATTCGCAAAAAAACATCGTTATTTACGGAACGCCAGGCTATCCCGTCTATCAAGCTGGGGCATTATTTTCTGGTGGAAATGAATTTCCCGTACAGCTCACCCCGGCAAATGGCTATCGTTTAGAATTACAAAATATAAATACGGATATTTTAGAACGTACAGCAATTGTTTGGATTAATTATCCTCATAATCCAACTGGGGCATGCGTAGAAAAAAGTTATTACAAAGAGCAATTAGCTATCTGTAATAAATATAATATAATCCTCGCATCAGATGAATGTTATCAAGATATGTGGTTTGGTTCAACTACACCACCCCCCTCCCTCTTAGAAGTTGGTTATTCGGGTGCATTAGTATTTCACTCGTGCTCTAAACGTTCTGGTATGACAGGATATCGAAGTGGTTTTATTGCAGGTGATCCGACATTAATTGCATCGTATCGTCGTTGGCGAGCCGCTATGGGTGTTGGCAGCCCCGCATTTATTGAGATGGCCGCGGCAGCAGCTTGGTCTGATGATCAGCATGCCCAGGAACGTCGAAAGGCTTTTTCAGAGAAATATAAATTACTTGCTGATGGATTAGCGAAAAAAGGCATCACCGTTTTACCCAGTCAAGCAGGATTATACGTTTGGGCAAAAGTGCCACACGAATTGAGTGCAGATAATTATGCGGCACGTTGTTTAGAAGCTGGTATAGTAATTAGTCCTGGTGGATTCTTTGGACCAGGCGCTGAAAATTGTTTTCGCTTGGCAGTGGTGCCCAGTCTAGCCGACTGTGAAGCAGCATTGGCTATTTGGCCATCGAATTAGTGATCATAAATTAGCTATTAAGCAATTTCAGTCTGTAGTTTTGTTAATTGTTGGATGAGGGCTCTATCGTCTCGTTCACCCTCTTTATGTGTTGTTTCTATGGTTGTTAAAATTTCTCTAATCACATCAAACATCTTTTGTAAATTAGAGGCCAATTCATCTTGAATTGTAATGTGACCATCACGCACTTTACCAAGTAATTGCTCACCATTTTGTGCCAAGGATTGTAATTTTACAAAGCCAAAATAGCCACTTCCGCGCCTAATGCCATGAATGGCCTTCAATATATTATGCAGGTATTTATGGTTCTCTGGCTCTTTCTCGAGAGCAATAAAATCTTGATCAAGGCGGTCAAGATCCTCATAACACTTAATTAAAAAGTCTTTTATCAGCTCGTCGTTTTCACCCATAAGGTCCTCGTGAGCAATGAGACAAAGATCACCACTCTCTATAAAAAAACCTCAAAGAAGGCCATCTGTCAACACACATGTTACCCAAGTCTCTGTGCTATCAGAGCTCGATTTTCACTTTATTTAGGTGCGTAGAAGCCAACCGTTCCACTCATAGTAACTATTGCTACCTGATTACCAATGATGGTCGGCGATAAGTAATCTGCGTTGTTGGTGAGTGTGAAGCCATGAGGGCCAACAACCTGCATAGTTTTTCCACATGGTACTACAGCGTGACCTGCCCATGTGATAGGAATTCCTGCCACCCGACCTTCAAATTTTCCAAGATCAATCCACGCATCCCCCTGTAAGATAATCGCTCGATTATCGGGAGTTATGTACATGTTCTCGCCACCTGATTTCGCTTCTTGCGGTAAAGATGTACGCTTGGGTTCTTGAAGGCCATCAAACCGCCAATACCCATTAAAAGTAACAGCGTGTAGGTGACCGCCTGACAGCCACGAACTAAGAATTGGGCCATCACATTGGTATTGTTCAACTAACTTACCATCATCTGGCAGATATGCCTCAAAGACACCATTCGCACGAGCAATTACGATGCGTTCGTTGATTACATGTGGACCACATACAAATTTTTCTCCTTTTGGTCCATGCCAAACGGAGAGTGGATTTTTTTCATCGCCTGCATGCACTGCGCCATCTAAGCCAGCAATAACAAAATAACGACGATCAACAATTAATTCACTCATATAAGTTGTCATTGCTAAGTCGGTACGCGCTGGAATCGGCAAGCGTTCTATGCCTTGTTTTCCAATTCTGATAACAATGCCTTCACGCGTTGGATAATAAATACCATCATCCGATGCTGATGCTGCCGCATACAACGGTTGACCGACAAGTTCTCCGGTTCCTGGATTTTCAAAAGCATAAAATACGGGTTCTTTACCCGGGGTAATTGAAGCACCACGCTGACGACTTGCTATATATAATGTTCCATTAATCGCTGTTGGTTTTGTCGTTACCGTCATTTGTAATTCAACATTGCCAACACTCGTACGTACTAAATCAACTGGTAAAAACCAACCGCCTTCTGCGTCTGTTGCAGCGACAGTTTTTTCATCAAATCCATCTTTTTGAATTGCAAATTCTAAGTTTGTTCGTTCGCCGGCAGGAATATTTAAAATAAATGGTGTTTTACCGATAACTTTCCCATCGCGAACTACATTTGCATCTGTGGGTTTGCTGTGGATTACTAATGGTAAATATCGTAAACCCATACGTTGAGCAATTTCATGGCTGCGATCCTTATCACCTGCCAACATTGCGGCTTGCAATTCTTCTTGCCATGCCTGTTGCTGTCCACGAACGCTATCAATGGAACTTAGATCACTTTTTGCTAATACATAAGCAGATGTGCGGGACCATTCTTTGCGCGCTATTATATCTTTTAATATACGTTCATTGGCTTCCCAATCACTCTGTCGAGCGAAAGAGCGTGCCGTTTCTAATGCTTGATTAGCCGATTCTTCCATTTTTCGTAGACTCGCAACTCGACTGTCCACCAAGGTTTTTATTTCAGGAGACGGCTGGAATTCTTGTAGCCAAACATCAATAGCATTTGCTTGGTCGAGAACGTTACGATCAGCAACGAAGGCACTCATTTCATTTAATAATTGAGCAATATTTTTCAATTCTGCCGCATTTGATGCTTGTGGCCATTTTTCGTTAGCTTGTTTTACTTTCTCAGAATAACCGCCCATTTCAGCAACGTCACTACTTGTAGCTAATAATTCTAATCCAACACTTTGCAGTCCTTCTAATTCCTTTTTAGTTGCCTCATTTTTTTCGCGTAACATGTTGGCTTCAGCCGCCAGTGGCGTTCCTTTTAATTGAGTGCCTAATTGTAAACGATTCAATTCTTCATCAACGGCTTTGTAATCACCAACATCGGCTAATTTCCCAAGTTCTTTAACCAATTGAATATTTTTCTGCTGAAGTCGTTCAAATTCCTTTTTGATACGTTCAATTTGATCTCGCTGATGTGGGGGAGGATTGGTTGCGATAATTTGATTTACTAATGCTGAACGTTCGCTGAGTGGTAAAGTAGCGGAACCAGCACGCTCCAGGCTAGATAAGCGCCAGCGCTGCAAATATTCTGCTGCTGCTTCACCAACTCTGCCCGAATTATTTGTTGTGACTTGACTGGCTTGGGCTGCTTTTCCTTGATCGAGTAATTTAGCAACTTGGGCAACAAGGGCATCTGATTCTCTGTTTAGTTTTTGCTCCTCCATAGTAATTTTTCTACGGAGTTCTACTGGCTGACGATCAATTGGCAGTTGTGATAATCTTATGATAGCCGTTTTGTAATCTTCACTCTCAATAAATTTTTCTATATTTTTTACTTCTAAAGCAATGGCATTGTCAAATTTTAGGGTGAGATCATTCACTTTTTCTATAGCAACAATATCATTACCAGCTTGATCACGAGCTTCTTGAATATGGGCGAGCGCCTCAATCCAACTACGAGCAAGTAATTGATCGACAAAAGCTTGGGTAGATGTATCCAAAGCTTCACTACGATGTTTTGAATCGATTACTAAATAACCAACGCCAGATACCAATATTAATGCCGCTACTAAAATAACACGGAGGGCGACATTACTGCCTTGTTCCGGTGCGGCGCGATGTGGAACAAAATCGGATAAGTATTCCTGTGAACTACTGACACTTGGTGTCTGAAAAGGTTCTGCCGTTTGGGCAGCGGCACGTAAACGTGAAATACCACCTTGTGCTTGGATTGCTTTTTTCACAACGCCGCGTTCGGCCATGCTGCACAACATTTTTGACATGTTGAGCGTGCTTTCACGAAACGCGACGGCTATTTCTTCAATTGTTTTGCGACCATCAATAAAATTAAGGACATGCTTTTCAAATTCATTGAGTGGTCCTGCATCTGATTCGCTTTCAGACATTGTATATATTGCATTACCGCCGCCCACTTCTGCCATTACCCGATCAACTTCTGCTACACGTGCTTGAACCGTATTTAACAGTACATCGGTTCCAATGCGTAAACGAATGGCACTATTATCAAAATCAAAGGTGCCAGCATCATCTCTTTCATCGAAAACCAATTCATCATGGGGAACGCCAAAACAGCGTACCAACGTGTCTTCTACCATAGATCTTGTGACTTGGGCAATTTCATCATCATTGACCACTTGTTGGCGGCGCACCATTTCGCTGACGCTACCCTTTCCTAGCTGGTGCGCTTCCACGACCATTTGGTGAACTTCGGGGCCAATTTTATGAAAATCGAGGAGCGCTTGCGCTAAAACCAAATCTTTGTCGGTGCAATAATCGAGTGCGACAGGGTCGCCATTTTCAATGCAAAAACGCAAACGAAGACGTGGGCTTACCACGGTGAGCACGCCAGATTTCTTCTGTCTTGAAATGCTGGCGAATTGTTCAACCAGGATAGAATTCAGCATGAGATTTCCTTGGCTGCGAATGACATGTCGATGTCAGGGCGCGTAAGAAGAGAGCGTACCATCAACTAATCCAACCACAACAGCGTCACTGGTACACGCTATAGAACTTGGCATCACGGTGCATTGGCTCGCCCATAAGGCTTTTCCGTCTTGGAAAACCAGGATTTGACCACTTTTATTGCCGACAGCGGCTAATTTGCCGGCAGCGGCAATTGGAGTTACTAATGGAATTTTACCTGAAATAGGTACCGCAATTCCCTCAAGGCTAACGCGGATTATATCAATCCCTGCTGCTTGCCAGATGGCGTTGTCAGCTAGAACCGGATTGCCAATAGCAGCTCCAGGCAGAGCAACGTTCCAACGAACGCGCATGCCGGAATCCGTAATTTGAAAACAACTGATGCGACTACCATCCAACACAGTGACAAAGCTGTCTGGCGAAACTTGCACTAGCTGCCCAATTTCGGTCGCCTTAAGATCACTTTGCCACAAACGATTTTTGCTTGATTCTTCAAATGCAACTAACTGCCCCTGTATGGTAGCGACAG
>JAHEDF010000615.1 GCA_024641365.1 Planctomycetota bacterium
CTGTCTATGGCGGTATCATTTTTGCTAATTTAGTAGTCGAAGAATTATTAAAAATACAACCTAATTTATCCTCCTATGTTAAACCATAAGAAAGTTATGATGAATCCATCTCTAAAATATTCGGCTTGGTTCCCCTTGATCTTAATAGCCCCATCGGCCATGATTTATCCGCACTCTAGCGCCGCTATGCCGTTATTTTTTAACCTTGGCAGAGTCATTCAAGCTGCGTCGGCGAATACGCGGGTATTTTAGGGGTGAATTTGATGTATCGAATAATCAGAATAAGTTTATTGGTGGTGAGTTTTGGGCTTAGTTCGCAACTATCCGTGTCTGCTGCGGATTATTTTACAGGTGTAGATGTACTTAAACAGGATGATCGTTTTTTAACGAGCACCGAAGGCCTCATCGTACTTGATAATTTATTGACCTACCAAAAACCATGTGGTGGCTGGTGTAAAGGTTATAATGCGCATTTTTCACGATCTGGTGATAATGTAGATCAGTATGGTGGCTGGCATGGAACCCCAACGATTGATAATGGTGCAACGTACAGTGAAGTAGCAGTTTTAGCAAAAGCAGCGCAATTGGCATCCGATGATAATCGCCGCAAAAAATACCAACAAGCTTGTCAACGTGGCATCGAATTTTTATTATCGCTACAATATCAAAATGGGGGTTGGCCACAGCGTCCGCCCAAAATAGCCGGAGCTAACAGTTATGGAGTGCATATAACGTTTAATGATGATGCGATGACCAATGTTCTGTCATTACTGCTGGATGTGCAGGCGCAACAAAAAGAAGTCTATGCATTTTTATCGCCTGAGCTGATCGCTATGATAGCCACTGCGATTCAACGCGGTGTCGATAATATAATTCAATGCCAAATTATCTTAAATGGTCAACCAACGGTATGGTGTCAGCAACATGACTCGGTGTCATTACGACCGGCACAAGCCAGAGCTTACGAATTGCCATCGTTATCGGGTGGTGAAAGCGCTCAAATTATTTTATTACTCATGCGTCTAAAAAATCCTGATGCACGCGTATGTCGAGCAATTCGTGCGGGGCATGCTTGGTATCAAAAAACGAAAATTACCCAAAAGTCTTGGAAAAGCGTCAAGGATCTTAGCGCTCCAAATGGCATTGATAAACAACTGATAGACGACACGTCTGCATCAGGATTGTGGGCTCGTTATTATGATATCGAAACCGGCCAGCCATATTTTTGTGATCGCGATGGGGTGAAAGTTTTGAGCGTCAAAGAAATTTCGCATGAACGCCGTAACGGCTATGCTTGGTATGGCACCTGGGGGAGATCAGTAATTGAATCATTTCCAGCATGGGAACAACGCGATGATGTAATGGCAGTTCCCTAGCAGGTTAGATAATACGGGAAGATAATACGGGAGAAGATAATACGGGACACGCATCTTGAGCGACGACCATAAACCATGGTATGGCAATTTGTTACATAAATAATCGATAACAGGCAGGTTAAGTGGACAGTCGAAAAACAAGATGCGTGTCCCGTATTCGTGCCAGAAAAACAAGACGTGACCCGTATTCGTGTGATTTCATGCCGCCATCAATTCGATGCCGCCGATGCGCCCACATGGTTTCACCTGAGATGTGTGAATGATCTTTTTGCTTGAATGCTTTATGTGTAAGATAATGTGTAGGCATGGCTACGAACCTTGCTTTAGACGACAAACTCATCATGGAAGTTCTTAAAATTGGCCACTTTAGGACCAAGAAAGAAGCCGTGACTAAGGCCATGATGGAATTCGTCAGTCGCCATAAGCAACAGGAAATTCTCAGCCTGATGGGCAAAATAGATTATGAAATAGGATATGACCCGAAGGCTGATCGGGAATAAAATAATGGACGTTCTTGTGGATTCGTGTGTCTGGTCGTTGGTATTACGGCGTGATTCTCCCAATGAGGGATTATCAAATGAACTTAAAACATTGGTTAAAGATTCGAGGGTAAGAATAATCGGGCCAATTCGCCAAGAGGTGTTGTCCGGTATCAAATCACAACAGGTATATCAAAATCTTCGAACAGTGTTGGGTCATTTCCCTGACATACCATTGTCTACTCAGAATTTTGAATATGCAGCCGAGTTATCAAATAAATGCCGCACTAAAGGGATTCAGGGATCACATACTGATTTTCTCATGTGTGCAGTTGCCAAAACTCACAAACTGGCGATTTTTAGCACAGACAAAGATTTTGACAGTTACTCAAAAATTATTCGATTATCGTTGTTCCAAATTCGCGTCTAATTAAGAAGCGCAGTAGTCGACCAATTTTCGTCTGGGACAGGCGAAGGATCTCCTCATTAATGGAGATTCTCCACTCACCGAATTTTCGTAGCGAATATGAAGAAAAAAAG
>JAHEDF010000004.1 GCA_024641365.1 Planctomycetota bacterium
GCATCACTGCGCTGATAACCAATCAGTGGGCCATTAAATAATTGCAGATCATGCTTTTTTACCAAAGCCTGAAACGTTGGATCGGGTAAAATATCCGCAAGACCGGCATCGACTCCTAATGGTGCCTCCTTAAAAGCTTCGCCATTACCAAAGGCCTTAATTAAATACGGATCAAGATCCAACATGACGGGATCCGTTTCGCCTTCTGTCACTGGTGGTTTTCCAGGTGGATCTCCAAATGGATCGACGCTTGCCCACGCTATTAAAAATAAAGCGCCGGCAACCAGTAGCATCATTGGCTTTGGTTGTGAAAATAAGTTACGGTAATTTACTGACATTTTCTTGTCCTTTAATGGCTTGAGTATTATTGCTCTCATCTAAACGATATAAAATAAGAATCGTAATAGGAGGAATTACATGAATTATTCGCAATACGGTTTCAGGATAGTACGACCACCCATCTAATAATCGTAAACAAGCTGTGGCTGCACCCCATATGGCCATGGCATAAAGTGGAAAACGCCAGCGACTGAACAATGCCGTTGCTGCAAGACAAATATCCCAACAACCAATACAGTATAACATCGCTGACGCTTTGTCATTTCCAATTAACACGCCGGTAACTGAAACTGCTGACTGGGCGTAATCAAGAAATTCAGGGAGTAATAATAGCGCTTCAATACCATGAAATGCAAAGGTGGCTGCAATACCTATTTTTAAAAGTGTCATCGCAATATGGTTTACAGATTGATTACTGAGTGCCGGTGGTTGCCAACATAAAAGCACTAATGCGATTGGCGCTAAATAACGAATTGCATGCGCACCCCACACTAAATCACCATATGCGCTCGTATCGGTGCGATAAGACCAGGCTGCTGCCAACACCCAACAAGGAATAAATAAAATGAGAAACCATAATCGTCGAAAAAATAGAAATGGTATTATTATAAGGAGCACCTGGCCACCCAGATATTCTATCTGCGTTGCCTGTTGGTCAGATAAAGGCGAATATAGAAATAAATATTCTGCGATTGGGCCATGATCACGTACGGCCAGTACACCTAATCCGTAAGCCAAAGCAGCCACGCCGCACAACAATACTCGTCGTGCTAATAACAATGTCGCTTCTTCATTCGTGTTTGATGTCATATTTCTTACAACACCACCTAAAAAGAAATGACTGGCTATGTTAGCGTACAGCATTCGTAGACACTTATATGGCGCAGGATATGTACATTGTTTCGCTATACACTGTAGATTAAGTCTGCACTGAAAACCAAACAAATATCGTTATGAGCACATTTTGGTTTGGTTTAGCTAAAATTGAAGCCGTATAATAAAGTTTTATATGCTCGGTAAAAGCTGACTTAGCGAATAAATGAATCTTTACGCGGTACCGAATAGTCATTCAAAACACCAGGACTTTGTTCACCAGGTGAAGGTACCACGCCATCGCCAAATGCCGGGTCATGCGCACAAGTAGCAAAGCGCTTGACGCGGTTGATTAAATTGCGCCATTCGATTGTGCCATACGTATAAAAGCGACGAATGTCAGCATGCAGCTCATAATATTCTTCCGCACTATGCAGATAGAAAGCTTTCAAATCCGCAATGAGCAAATGACCAGCAGCAATATTCAGACGCCAGTAGCGTTTAATGTCTTCTGTAAGCGGTTTATATTCCCGTTCATAGAAATCAAAAAAACGATCTACATCTGCCATTAATAGCGGCACCTGCTCAAATTGAATATCTTTATAACGACGAATATCGTAGGTCAGATTGTGTATTTCCCAGTAACCTTTTTCATGGAAACGTAATAAATCGGTGCGTAATTTTGCTGCTTCCCGTTCATGATATTGGGTGAATCGCCACACATCATCAATTAACCGTGGAACTGTCGCCACTTCATACGCATAGAATTCTCTGAAGTCTGCAACTAAGCGGTGGCCTTCAATAACCGCGTGTAAGCGGAAGCGTTCCACATCGAAAATTATTTTATCCCAATCTTCTATATTGGTCGCAAACCACATACGCCCATCTTTTATGAGTTTCTTATATTCGCGGTCACGCCATTCCAAAAATATGTATAAATCAACTTGCATGTTGACGTATTCCCACTGCACCCGATCAAGAAATCGTTTGACGTCGGCGCGCAGCGGCATGAGTTCGCGTAATTGGTATTCGCGGAAAATAATGATGTCTTGCACTAATGTACGCCATTCGACATCAGCACGGGCAAAGAAACGCAGAATATCGTCTCTTGCGACCGGGAAATTTTGCACGTTATAACCATAATAACGTCCAACATCTTTGACCAATTTTCCAATCGTTTCCCACTCGTAGAGCATCATGTACGCTAATTCTTCGCGCAGATGCCACCACTCACGGCGACGCCATTCCATGTAATTTTGCACATCTAAGACAGCATCAGGAAGAAGCAGCGCATTCGACACGGCATAACGCTCAATATCGATGGCCAATAATTGCACTTCGCGCTTAGAATGTTTAGCAAAGCGCTCCACATCATCTTTGGTGGCTTGCGCTTCGCGGCAGCAACCTGCCATAAACATGGTCACCAGGACCATGAGCAATACCGTCACCGCTCGTTGCATCGGCGACAGCCTAGAAAAGGCCGTGCAATCGACCATCCAGGCCAGGTTCACCGCTGCTGACGTGTGTCATGTGCGGATTCGGGCTCTTTGTCAAAAAATCAGCGCCCATTCCGCATATCTTCAATCATGACGAAGGGCTACCCATACACTGGTGTTGCGCCCCCAAGCCCGTACCATTGAAGGGTTTGACACCCAATGGGCACTTCACATGATCCGCGCCGCACAACCGGAACCTGGGAGTTGAGTGCCGCCGAATCTGGTCAGGCCTTGACGGGAGCAGCCATAAGGCAAGCGCCGACGTCCCAGGAGCTCTGGTTGTGCTTTTTTTTCGCCTTCTTTTCTTCGCAAGTAATTGTCACGCTAGTAATTGTCACACTAGTAATTGGCGCACTTTTAAAATGTAGGCACTTATCATCGGATTGTGCGCAGCAGCATCCGCCGCTTGCAAGGCTTCCCTTAAGCGCGGCAATAACGCTGGCGGGCATGGCTCTTTTACTTGCTCTAAATGAGCGACCACTTGTTTCCATACCGCAAGCGACCAACCACTGCTGTGTACTGACAAAGATAAACCCGCCAACAATTCCACCCAACACGCGACACCCTGTACTTGGAGCACACGCACTGGTGTAGCTCCCCCATCCTGTTGCCCTGCTACAAAATTGCGTCGTAGATAATAAACCACGGTTCCAGCCACTACGAGCAGTAGGACCACCAATACGCCCAGCAACAATCCAAGTATGCGATCATCCATGATCACAAACTGTCGTCAGCTCAGTGACCGCTCAAGAGCCCAATTAGTGTACGGATCACAAATAGAACACATGTAAAACTGCACCACACAGAATAGGGCCAAATTGTGGTCCTAATTTAATTTCAACATGCACACGATTTGCACAGTGCGGCAATTGCTCCAAGTACAGTGAAAAAGTAGCATTGGAACAGATGGCAATACGACGACCTGTCCGCTCAGTTTTATTGATTCGGTCCGCTCAATGGGAATCGATGAGGTGCGACCATAAAAGATCCGCACTGATAATGTAGCTATCTAGATGCATAGCACGCAAGGTTCGCTAGACTACTGTCGCTTAGCATATATTTCCTTCACATACTCATTTTGAAATAATTATTAGGAGATTCACATGTTTCGCATTGCGCTAATGCTTCGCTTTGTGTTAATAACGTTGTGCGCCATCGCCGCGCTGCCAGCTGCTCAAATAAATGTGGTGCCACTGGATGCGGTCCAATGGAATAATGATTCTGCAGTGCCTACTACCTCAGGTATTGCGCGTCGTGGACAAGTTTATTATTTGGCTGATTTTGCCGACGAAGCCGGGCGCAAAATGTACGGTGGATTAAGGAATTCAGTACGTGACAAAAAGCTCGCCAATAAATATGACCTTATTCATATTTTATTAGCTCCTGGCAATACGATTGAACAGCGCAAGGAAGAAGACCCAATCGAATATTGGTGTAAGGGGATGCCACAAAATGGTGGTTTAGTGCGCGCTTTCGTCGGCGATTTTGTTGGCGCGTTAGTCATTATTGATGGTAGTGGTCGCGTTACCCACATTTCGCGACTAACTAATCCGCAAGCCAATGAAAAACAAATAAAAGACGCACCAAAATATGCCGCGCCATTAGTTGAAAATTCGACCTTATTTCCGCTGTCATGTGCTGAACAACTTGAATGGTTACGCTTAGGCGACACTAATCGCGCTTTAAAAGAAATTCGCAAAGCAGGCCAAGATGCGCCGACTTTTGTAAAATTGGTCATTGAGCGCATAAATGCACTTATTGAAATGGATACCGCGCTCATCACCGATATGACAAAATCACCATCGGAAAGATTAATTGCGCTAAATCGATTAAAGGGGTTAGTGCAAGAAAATCCGAGTGCGCCTGCTGCAAAAGAAGCGATTAAATCCATTAAATCAACTAAAGATGACAAAGATTTAGCCACAGAGCAAGCTGCATTTGGTGTTTTGTTAGAGTATTTTAACGTTATGCGCAAAACCTCCGCCAAAAATACTGCGATGGTGCAAGCGCAATGGTTGGGAGGCATTAACCATAAATTTCCTGGCTCTTATGCGGCTGAAATTGCAACAATGATAAAAACAGCTAGTCAGCTACAAGATAAATAATTTTTCTTGCGCGCTAATTCGCGCTAATTCACGATTAAAAAAGCTCGGCATTTAGCCGAGCTTTTTTTAATCGTGAATTAACAGGATGTTTATGCTGTCGCTAATTCTTTTAATGAGCCAGAGCTATCGCCAAATTTATCGACTTGCAATCCCATACGGATCGCAATTTCACCATAGAGATTTGAAAGTGGTGTCTTCTCTTTAAATTTAATATGGCGACCAGATTTTATTGTATTCCCACCCTTGCCTGCCAATAATAACGGCAAATTAACGGGACTATGAGATTGTCCATCTCGTAATGCGGATCCAAATAATAGTAAGGAATTATCCAACAACGTACCGCCGCCTTCTTTTACCTGCGACATTCGTTCTGCTAAGTAAGCAAATTGCGCCACATGCCATGTTGTGATTTTGGCAATTTGATTCATTTTATCTTCTTTATTTTCATGATGTGATAGTTCATGATGACCGCCTTTTACCCCATCTAAAAATGAAAAATTTCTGCCGCTGACGGAATTACCAAACATAAATGTAGCAATACGCGTGGTGTCTGTCCAGAAAGCCAGCATCATGATGTCCATCATTAATCGCACTTGTTCAGTATGATCGCCGCCACGTTCTGCCCGTTTGGTAGCCGTGATAGCTTTATCTAAAACTGGCAGCGCCTTTAATGCTTGTGGATCTAAACGACGCGGTTCTTTTGAGCGTTTGATCTCTGCCGCCAAACGACGCTCGACATCTCGTACCGATGTCATGTATTCATCTAATTTACGTTGATCTTCAATTCCTAACGATCGTTTTAAATTACGGCCATCACTAGCGACTAAATCCAGCACACTTTTATCATCAAATCGTGTAAGTGCCGTTGGTGCTAAATTCTTATTTTGTGATGATTGCGCTGGGCCTTCGCGAAATAAACGATCAAATGCTTGGCGTGGATCAATTTCACAGGCCAACGGTGTCGACGGTGAACTCCAAGCAATATGATTCGAATATAAACGAGTAATATTCACATTCCCATCAACCCCTTTGGCGGGCGCTTCAATCCCTAATTCAATTGATGGCAACTTCGTTTCAGAGCCTAAATACTGAGCCAATAATTGATCAATAGAAATTCCACCAGCATTAATGTCTGCGCCAACTGTTTTGTTGATGGTCATGCCGGTAAGGAAAGCCGCATCTTTGAAATAATGCCCGTCACTTCCTTTCGCGGTGGAATTTTTATTCCATAAATTCGAGAGCACCAATACATCAGATTTAATTTTTTCTATTGGCTGCAATTGATCACTTAAATTTGCCAAAGGTCCAGCTTGTTCCGGTTCCCAGCGTTTGGTATGCACCCCATTCGGGAAAAACAAAACGCCAAAACGCACAGGTGTTTTGGTGGGCACAATTTTGGGTTCAGCACCATATAAAGTTGGCGGTGTCATGGCATTTAATAATGGCAAGCCCATCGCGACGCCCATGCCGCGCAACATACGTCGCCGAGATATCAGCCAGGACGATCTACTCATGGTGTCACCTCTGTTATTGGTTTATTCCGCTTATTTCTAAAAGGAAAGCTCTGAGCAATACCAACTAGTAATTGTTCAACACGATAGTCATTCGTTTCCAGGCGTTTCATCAGCGCATTAACCGTTGGACGGTCAGTGTACTCCAGCCCGCGCCCAAGGGCATACGACAACATACGCGACACAACGCCACGCACAAAATCTTGTTTGCGATCCATCAACACTTGGCGCAGACCCTCAGCGCCAACAAAGGTTTTCCCATTCATTGATTTGCCACTGGCATCGACGGGCTGTCCAAATTCATCACGGGTACGATACATGCCCATTAAATCATATTCTTCCAAACCAAAACCCATCGGATCAATGCGATTATGGCACGACGCACAATTTGGATTCGTGCGATGCTGTTCTAAACGCTGACGGAGTGTTAAATCTTTTTTCGCGCTATCTTTTTTATCATCAAGCGCTGGCACTTCTGGTGGGGGCGGGGGCGGGGATACGTGTAACATTTCCTCTAAAACCCATACGCCACGTAATACTGGACTCGTACGATGTGGGTGCGATGTCACGGTTAACACACTCGCCATCGTCACAACCCCGCCACGCTGTTTATTGGGGCGTTTTACTTCTCTAAATTCCTTACCGCTCACTCCTGATATGTCATAATGTTTGGCTAATATGTCATTCACGTACAAGTAATCACTATCGATTAAATCAATTATACTGCGATTTTTTGCAACTAAAGCGCCAAAAAATTCTTCTGGTTCTGCACACATACTATCCCGCATATAATCAGTATATTGATCACGATATTTTTGGGCATCCGGTGCTTTCCGTCCGCGACGCAACTCTTCAGTCTTTAGCCATTGTGGCACAAAAGAACGGCTTAATTCTTTTGCTTTTGGATCCTTTAACATGCGTAGCACTTGCCGTTCAATTTCTTTCGAATCTTGTAATTTTCCCGCCTTTGCCGCATTAAACAATTCATCATCGGGCATTGTTGACCATAAAAAATAGCTCAGGCGCGTGGCCAACTCAAAATGGCTAATTTCATAGGCATCGGGGAATGGGCGTTGTGTTTCAATGCGATACAAAAAGTGCGGTGACATCAATACGGATTTCAGTGCTAATTTTACCGCATCTTGATAGTTAATATCTTTCTTTATGCACTCATCGTAAATTTTTACGTAACGATCAATTTCATAGCGTTGAACAGGGCGACGAAATGCCCGTTCTGAAAAGTTTGTAATGATTTCTTTGGCAGCATCGCGTTGCGCACGCACATTGTCATTTGCCGGTTTGGTGGTAAAAATACGAGTTGGTTTCGCTTCCCCAAAAACATCGTTTAATGCCAATAGCATTTTTTCTACCATCAACGGTGGAATGAATAATGTATCAGCATTATTTTCAAATCCACCACCGCCGCCTGCATCTTCGGGGAATATATCGGCAGGTTTGCTATCAACTCCTAATAAATCGCGAATGGTATTATTATATTCGCGACGCGTTAAACGATGTAAGACCACATGCCCAGGATCTTTGGGGATATCTTTTTCATCTATATTATTAAGTGTAAATTTTAACCACGACGCTAATTTTTCTCGTTCTACAGCTGTCGGTTGGGTTTTGGAACTATCCGGCGGCATTTCACTGTGCTCAATCGCCCGCAGCACTTCTTCCCATTGCAATACACCACGCTGAATAGCAACCGCATCAACATAGTTTTCTAAATTAATGTCGCCTTTTTGTTTTTTAAGACCATGGCAGCCGTAACAGAATTTAGCCATCAGTGGTTTAATATCGCGACCAAAATCCAATGACGCACTCGGGTGATCAGATGCCGAAGCAGCGATCACGAAAAAGCTCACGAGCACAGTTTTTCTTACGGCAGACATCATGTACCTATGGAATGTATACGTCGCTCATTTCCTTCCGCTGTAGTTAAAAACATTGAAATTACCGTGTGATTTGCGCTCCATGGTATTGAAGCCAAAATTATTTAAATTAACCATATGGGGATACCTAATTGGGCAGCTCTCGTCCCTTGTGATACCAGTAAGTATTGCATTCTTTGCAACATACATGACTCCTAAATCACGTTACCCCAAACAAGGACAGGCTCAGGAGCCGAATGAAGCCCACCAACATGATTTACATGAACAGGCAGCAGCGGCGGTCATAGCGCTAGCCATGCTCTCCAAAGGCAACCGGGTGCTTGAAATTGGTCCAGGTTTAGGAGCACTTACGAGCGGCTTACTCAAAACAGGGGCCTCTGTTACTGCCATAGAGCGAGACCCCGTCCGTGTTCAGCACTTACAAAAACGCTTTTCTAAAGAAATACATCACCAGCAGCTGACACTCATAGAGGGAGACGTTGCTCACGTAAAAGTTGACCTAGGCGACGAGTGGCAGGTCGTAGCTAACCCGCCCTTCAGCTTGACTGCTACTTTAGTGCGAAAATGGCTCTTAGCTGAAGAGCCACCGCTTGCCATGACGGTCGTACTGCAAAAAGAAGCGGCGGACAAATTGACCGGTGATGCTCTGCGACATACGCGCTCTAGCATTATTAGCCACCTCGTCGGTAAACCTTGTGTTAGCAAGATCTTGCCACGAAATGCTACAACGCCTCCAAGTCGTGTTGACTTAGCGGTATGGAGCCATGAACGACATGATGAGATACCCTCGCAAGCGCTAATAGAGGCAACAGACCGTCTTTTAGCCATCGCTTTTGCTGGGCCTCGTACGCTGCAAGAAGCCTTGCGAGGCGTTGCCACCACCACCCAAATTCGACGACAGGCAGCACAACATGGATGGCACCCAAACGACCACCCGCGCACGGTATCGCCAGCGGGGTGGTTAGATTTTGCGAAGCTGCTGCTACATTGCGGTAAATTAGCTGCCACACACCAAGCGGACAGACGCAAAAAGTGATTAAACTACTTCGGTATGTTCTCGTAATAGCTCTTGTATGGGACACGTGTTTTAGTCATACTTTCTTATAGTTCCCCCTTACAATAGAGGCTCACATCATTCCCATGCGTGTGTCCAAACATCCACCGTTACGTGTAGTCACCCTGCTCTTATCAGCATTGGTCGGTGGCAACACCTTGTGTATTGGCGAAGAACACACGCCACCAGTACCACCAGATCATAAACCCAAGGTTGGGCCAGAAACACCAAAACCACCACGCCCTATAGAACGTCAACCGCTGAGCAAAGCGGTTGTTTCGATTATTTTAGATATTCCGACTAGCGACGCGATTAACACTGCTAAAACGACAATTAAGGATACTTATAAAGACGATTATAAAGCACGACGCTCTGAAGAAAAAATGGCCTTTGGACAAAAATTATTACAAGCCGGAAAAGATACCGAAAATAATCCCGAATTACGGTTTACGCTATGGCGCGAGGCTGGGGATATAGCAGCAAAAAATGGTGACCTCGAAACAGCAGAAGCCAGCGTTGATTTATTAGAAAAACATTTTCGCGTCAGTAAAAATGCTGAGCTCGCTCGTATTTATGCTGAATTAAAAGATAATATTCCAAGCGCAGAAATTGGTGTAAAATTGGCACTCGGAATTGTAGGCACTATAGAAAATTGCATTCAATTGGATCAATATGATATCGCGCAACGATTAGCAAAAGACGGAGAATCCTTAGGGCGACGTATGCGCGACAATGGTATCGTTAACCGTTCGCGCTCGCTCGGGACCAAGGCTAAAAAATTACAAGGTGAATACAAAACACTGGCCGAATATGTAGATTTTATTGGGGAATTATCCTCAGAGGGCCATCGACGCACCGGGTTGTTTCAATGCATTGGTAAAAATGATTGGGTCCATGGACTGGAACATTTAAAAAATGGTGATGACCCCAAATTAGCTGAATTAGCAACGCGTGATCTTGATGCGCAAACCTATCTGGCGAATGCGACTCAGAAAAAGAAATCTGAAGAGGGATTGGAACCAGCTCCCGTGTCATTATTAGCGGTTGCTGATGCATGGTACGATTATGCGCCATCACAATCACGCGGTGACCCGCGAGAAGCCATGTTATCACGCGCGTTTTTATGGTATCGACGCAGCCTTATGACTCTCGACAGCGCTGACCGTAGTAAATGCGAAAAACGAATTGAAGAATTGAAAAAAGCGCTCGCTAATAGCGCCTTCTATGCAGGCATTAATTATCCGTCAGGCGCAGCCATGCTGCTCACCTTTGAACCTGATACATTAATTACCAGTGGCGCCAACATTACCGGCGTCCTCGATTCAAGCCTACATGCTTTACGGGCACCAGCATCAGGGGTTAAACCCGTTCGAGGTGCATTTGGTATGGCACTAGAATTTGACGGTACAGGTAAAATTGATTGTGGCACACCAAAACAGTTACAAATAGCTGAAGATTTAACTATTACGATGTGGATGTGGGCTGACTCATTAGAAATTCGTAGCAATCCAATTAATAAATCCTATGCTGGTGAAGGCACCATGACACTTGAGCCAGGTGGAACTATTAATTTCTTTTATGGCGTCGATGGAAATCATGGCGAAAATTACACGTCAATTAATATGAGCGCCATCATAAAAACAAAAACGTGGTATCATTTTGCTTTGGTGCGCAATCTTACTACGCAGAAAAAATTAACCTGGTATCGCAACGGCAAAGTAGTTAAATCTACAGATTCACCTTATCCACGCACCGGCGTCTCAACCCAGCCGTTGCTCATAGGCACTGGCTACACCAATCCATTTGTTGGGAAGTTAGATGATATTGGATTCTGGCCGCGCGCATTAACGGCTGAAGAAGTTGATGCCCTTTATCAAGCGACCAACTTAGGACGATAACCGTTATTCGTCGCGTAACACCACTAATGGTCGCACGGTAAAGACGTGGCGACAGGCAAATAATCCGGCCATTACACCAATACTTGTAATAGTCACAATTAAGAGTGTTAATTCAGTCCATGGGATGGTGAGCTGTAAATCCAATAGTAATTTTAATACTAAATATGCATGCCCTATCCCAAGCAATGTGCCAATTATTGCTGCTAAGCCAGCCAATGTTGCAAATTCAGCCGTAATAGAACTAAAGAGCACGCCCGGCCCGGCACCAACGACTGATAATAAAGCGGCATCACCACGCCGAGCACGCGCAGTACCAATGCCAATGCCAATCAACACGACGATGCCAGCAGCTAAACAAAACCATCCTAAAAATGTAACGGCTTGTGAAATACGGGTAATCATCTCGTGTAATTTTCCGCCAATTTCCGCCACATCAAAAGCAGTCACCGAAGGAAATCGTTGAGCCAATTCACCAATCACTTGTTTCTGTTGGGCTTCAGGCAATGCAGGAATTGCTGCTACCCAATTGCCTGGCGCATCGCGCAACGCGTGCGGACTGAGTAATATAAAAAAATTCGGCCGCATATTGGCCCATTTGACACTACGAATACTTGTTACTTTTGCCTCCAACTCCACACCTTGAATATCAAATGTCAGCGTATCGCCAAGCTCTGCGCCTATATTATTTGCAAAGCGTTGTTCGAGCGATGCCTCAACTAATTCACCATTTTCTTCCATAAATTTTCCGGCCATGATAATTTCATCTTGGCCTAAAGTGGTGCGCCAACTTAACCGCTGTTCGCGTCCACGCATAAACCGTTGTCGTTCTCCTTCACGCGTGTCCCCGGTCTGCTGATTTGGTGTTTTGCCATTAATCGCGCGGAGTCGTGCCATGACCATATGGCTGGTTGACGGTGTCACATGAAACTGCTGATTACACCAGTCACGGAATTCATCAATTTGATCTGATTGAATATCAATACAAAACGTTCCCGGTCGCTTAGCTGTCCCACCACTTAAATCGTCGGTTAAACTAACGCGATAGGTTGCCATGGTTGCCATTAATTGCGCTGCAGCAGCAATCGCAATAATTGCCGCTAAAGGACGAAATCCTGGACGCGTCATATTTCTTAACCCATGCCGAATACCAACAGCACTGCGACCACGCCAGTAATTTATTAACAGCGCTGGCAGGTATAATAATGGCCAGCCAATACCTGTGGTTATTAGAGCCCCAAGGACCAACAATCCCACGACTGCCGGACCCGTTCGCCATGATCGTGCTTCCATTGCGGCAACTGCCATTACGGCACACAGAACGAGTAATGCAATAATTGCAGCTCGCCAAAATCCACTTGCTGTAGTGGCATCGCCACGTGCCATCGCTGCTGGCTGTAAGCCATGTACTTCATTGACCGCAATAGCTGCAAATCCAGCCGCGACAAAAACACCCAATAAAACACCACCAAGCATCACTATGCTATCAATGCCATACCCGCCTTTAATTGGCAGTAAATCTTGGCCAATAAATAATAAGCCATTTTGTAATGCTACGCCGACTATCGCACCTATAATACCGCCAATACATCCAAGCGTTGTACTTTGTAAAAAGAACATCCAGGCAACGCGACGTGGTGTTGCGCCCAACATATACAAAGTGGCTATTGCATCACGTTGGTCCGCAACAAATCCACGTACTAAACTGGCAACGCCAATACCACCTAATAAAACTGCCGCTAAAGCGACAAGTCGTAAAAAATCACCGATGCGATCAAAGGCGCGTTCAATATTTTCACTGGCTTGTACCGCAGAACGAATCCCAATGCCTTTTTCATCTGCAATGCGACCACCAAAACCGCTGCGCATACGTTTTGGTAATTTCCAATGCTCCCGCAATTTTTCCATAACTGCATCCACATTGCTATGTGGTAACGCAATTAATTGCGCAAAACGTAAACGTGATCCGGGACCATCTAATCCGGTTTCGGCGACGCGATCATAAGCCATTAAAACCCGTGGCCCCAAAGCAAATGGATTCATACTCATGCCAGGTTCTTCTAAAATTATGCCACCAATTTGAAATCGCACAGCGCCTATTTGTATTGTCGATCCTAATTGCGCATCCAACTGTGATAATAATTCTTCCTGCACAAATACCGTTGGTATATCACCAAATAAATCTTTCATCTGCCCGATAGCGATATCCACCTGTCCATATAATGGATAACCGGGTTCTACTGCGCGCACTTCAATTGTCCGCGCTAAACCTGAAGCCGTTCCAAGTGCCATAGTGGTAAAACGAATTTGCTCGATGCGTTGCGCATTTTTTGGCAGCAACATGTCCATATCGCCGCGCTGTTCGTGAGTGAACGGCAGATTCGAAGCAATTTCAATATCGGCACCTAACAAAGGACGCGCTTCATTAGTTAGTGCACGGTCTAGTGATGAACTAAAAGATCCAACACAGACGCGGGCTGCAATCCCCAAAGCTATACAAGATATAAGCAGCCACATCCGTGCTGCCTGTCCCCGACTTAAACGCCAAGCAAGACCAATCACGAGCAACTCACGGGACAGTCGGCGCTGATGCCGTTGTTTCATCGCTCACGATGCGTCCATCCTGCAAGGTAATGCAGCGCTCTGCACGTTGCGCTAACGCATTATCATGTGTCACTAAAATGACGGTCGCCTTTTGCTCACGAGCAACTTCAAATAATAAATCTGCCATCGCTGTGCCAGTACGACTGTCTAAATTTCCGGTCGGTTCATCAGCAAATAATACCGCTGGTGCTGGTGCCATCGCTCGCGCCAACGCTACACGTTGTTGCTCGCCGCCAGATAAACGACTTGGTAAATGCGCACAGCGATTACCTAAACCAACGCGATCTAACCATTGTCGCGCCGTGGCCAAGGGCTGTGGGCGGCCAGCTAATTCCAATGGTACCGCAACATTTTCTTCCGCCGTTAATGTCGGCAATAAACGAAATGATTGAAAAACAAAACCCATGCGTTGCCCACGTAATGCCGCTAATCGACTGGCTGAAAGCGCTCCTAAATCATGGCCGTCTATCAGCACTTTTCCTGAGCTTGGTTTATCAAGGCCAGCCATTAATCCCAATAAGGTAGATTTTCCACTGCCAGAAGGACCAACAATAGCCACACGTTCTCCCGCCGATAAGGAAAACGACACCACATCAAGAACGGTAAGCGTTGTTTGCCCAACGTGAAATATTTTACTGACCTGCTGCACAGCAACGACGGTGATCATGGCGCAACCTTTTCAATAATTGGCAGCAAAAATTGGTAGACATTTTTTGCCATTATTTGCTGTCCCTCTGCGGTTGGGTGTATACCATCTGCTTGGTTAAGTGCGGCGACGGCAGCAACATCTTGCAATAAAAATGGCATGACGGGAATAGTGAACTCTTTGCCTAATGCCGGATACACTGCCGCAAATGCAGTGCGATAGTCCTCTCCATAATTGGTGGGAAGTTGCATACCTGCTAAAACAACAGTCGCACCTGCTGCACGACATTTTTCAATTATTGCACGCAAATTTTTTTCCATGTCGGTGACTTGTAAGCCACGCAAACCATCATTGGCGCCTAGCGCAATAAATACCACATCCGGTTTTGCTTTTAATGCCCATCGAATCCGACGCAGTCCTGCCGCAGTGGTATCACCGCTAATGCCTGCGTTAATAACGCGCCATGATTTACTCTCTGCCTGCGCTAATTGCTGCACTAAAGCTGGGTAGGCCTGCGATTCATCTAATCCTTTACCCGCCGTCAGGCTGTCACCGAGGCAAACAATGGTCGCTGCAGGTAAGGATGCCCAAATTAACAAGAGGAGGACTATGCGACATAACATGCCCTTATGATGCACGACTAATGCCAAGACCCAACCACCAAGAACGATTTGTTCAGCAAGGGCGCACCCAGCAGAAAAGATGGTGCAATCAGGGTCGTTTCCTCCTTTCAGCAGACGGTATTATTCTTCCACTAGGACATTTTACTTGTCTGATGTACCATATTAGCAGCGCTCTATGTTTACTCGCATTGCCATCATGACCTTTATCGCGTTCGTGCTTGGGGCGATATTGGGGCAATTGGAAATTCAAATATTGGGAACCCAAGGATGGGCGAGCGGTTTACCAGTTACGATAGTTATGAAAGATAATATATTTTTGGATTTCTTGTGTGCGGGGCGACCGCTCACGTCTTATCATATGTGGTTATTAGTTTTTCTTACTGTAATGGTCCATTTACCTGCTGCGCTAATCGGGGGGTGGAATTTAAAATTGGAAGCACGTGCCTTAGGGTGTCTGGGACTTATATGGATTGTGCGCGATGTATGGTGGTTTTTAGCAAACCCCACCATCGGTTGGGCAGGCATTGATCCGGTCCGCGCACCGTGGATTAAAAAATGGCTTATGGGTTTTCCCAGCGACTGGATTATTATTATACCAATCAGCATCGGGTTTATTGTATGGAGTTATATATTGCACGTTCGCGAAGAAACGAAAAAAGTCGAATTTGAAGAACCGATGGCGTAATTAAGTCAGGAAGTCAGGAAGTCTGGCCTGCACGGTGATTTTTATTACGAGGTATGATGACGAATAGTTACAAAAAGGTGGCGTGGCGCGCCGGATATTTCTTTTGTTGTCAATTCATTCGCCTTGGGATACAGAAATTTTTCAAACACTATATTTTTATAGCGCTTAGCGCCGCCTTTTTGCAGTTATTTCTAGACCACACTTTATTTATTAACCCCACGTGCGGGCCAGACTTCCGGACTTCCGGACTTCCGGACTATTCCCAGGTGTTATTGGCGGCGGATGCGGTTTTCCATACGGCACGAATAACGTCACCGTGGCAATTAAGGCTAAGACGATAATAATTCGCTCAAATAAAGCCTGAGGAATACGAGTAAATAACCAGCGGCCTATAAAAGCGCCAACTATAACGGCAGGCGCTAACCACAAATCAACCCATAGTGTTTCTGCGGTAATACGTTCTTGAAATACAAATTGTGGTATTTTGACTAAATTAATAACAAAGAAAAACCACGCCCCGGTGCCCATAAATTCATTTTTTGGTAATGCCATGCTTAATAAATATAAGCTCATAATCGGACCTGCCGCGTTCGCTATGTAAGTCGCAAATCCAGTTGCTGCGCCGAAAAAAGCCGCCTTCCATTTTGATGCCGCTGGCACGTCTTCTCCACCTCGTTTGCGCAGTATCTGCATCACAATCATAATTAATACAATTATGCCGATAGCCTGGGTTAAGACATCATCACCAATATGAAAATGGTCGAATGCCCACATACCACCCATGCCAATTATTAATCCAACTGCTACCCACGGCACTAATCGCACCACGCGATCCCATTGCGCATGACGTCGGTAATATAAAACCGCAAATAAATCCGCTAAGCATAATAAAGGTAAAACTGCACCAGGCGATAAGCGCGGATCGACCACGACATAAAGCATCAGTGGCACCACTAAAATACCGAGACCAGGAACACCGGTCTTGGCAATGCCATTCATCATCGCGCAGGCTACACCCAACGCCCATTGCCACGGTTCTAATTCCATAACCTACTATCTTACCACAAATAAAACCATCACGGACGGCGTTGATTTGTGGAGCTTAAAGGAGCGGTTCTTTGCCAGTTAGCATGCGAAATGCTTCGACATATTTTGCCAACGTATTTTGCACAACATCAGCTGGTAATTCTATGCCAGCGCCATTTTTATCAAAATTGATCGCTTCTAAATAATTACGAACGTATTGTTTATCAAACGAATCTTGCACTTTCCCAGCGGCATATGATGCGGCTGGCCAAAAGCGACTGCTGTCGGGCGTCAGTACTTCATCAGCTAACACGACTTCGTTCGCTTTATTTACACCAAATTCAAATTTGGTGTCGGCAATAATAATACCTTTTTGTGCTGCATAATCACGAGCTGTACTATAAATGCGAATGGCAATTTCTTCGACTGTTTTTGCGTGGGAGCCTAAAATTTCAGCCGCACGATCAGGATGAATATTTTCATCATGATTTCCAATCGCTGCTTTTGTACTGGGCGTATATAGCGGTTTTTCTAGTTTGCTGGATTCAACTAATCCGGCAGGCAAAGGGATATTACAAACCGTTTGTGACTGCTTGTATTCCTTTAATCCAGAGCCCGTTAAATAACCACGTACAATCGCTTCGACAGGAAGGATTGAGAGCTTGCGCACCAACATCGAACGGCCTTCAAGCTGGTCTGCATATTCCCTGATATGCGCAGGCATTTGCTTGATGTCAGCGGTCACTAAATGATTTGGACAAATATCTTTTAATAGATCAAACCAAAAAATAGATAATTGCGTTAGTATTTTGCCCTTACCAGGAATCCCATTGGTCATCACTACATCAAAAGCACTAATGCGATCTGAGGCGACAAATAATAAATGCTCGTCGCACACGTCATAGACGTCACGCACTTTACCACGTGCAAGCAATTTTAGCTTTGGGCATTCACTTTGAACAACAGTTGCCGACATGAATTAATTATCCCGTAATTCGGTCGTCATCTGATTATAAAAGATGCCATAACGATAACTTTCTAACATCGCGCGATACGTGGTTGCATGCTGAATACGTTGGTCACCAACAGCAGGCATCGCTGGCTGATAGTCGGTCACTTGCACTAAACGCACAGCAGGAACACCGTCTTGTTCTGGAGACGTACCAAGTGCCACTGGACGGTCAGGCATAGCCATGGCTGCCAATAATTTTGGTTCTTCTGCGGCAATAATATTTAATTCAGCTGGTGGTGCAGCAACTGGCTGCAAAGCGGAAATAGTATTCGTGGTAATGGTTGCATTCCAGACTTTAGCATCGTCGCTTGCTGCCCATTTTTTCAAACCGCCTGGTCCCATCTTCTCAATTGCCGCACGTATTTCTTGGGCTTTGACAATGAAATCTTTATAGGCGCGTTCACCACGTAAAACATTAATCACTTCTTTTTTCACCTCGGGGTCGGTTAATTCCTTAAAGCCTGCTTCTTTACGTCCATCAATACGAATTACTAACCAAGCTGCTTTTTCGCCGGTACTTTGGACTGACGAGGTAACCGCATTCATTTCTTGATTAAACAGATGCAATTGCGTTTCCGATAACATACCAAAATCACCCGCATCTAAAGTGCCGCCAGAACGTGGCTCTTCGATGAGCACATTATCACGCGCCTTTAAACCCATCTTTGTCGCTAACGCAATAAAGCCTTTGTTGTCTTTATCGTTCAATACTTCTTCAGCAGCAGCATCAAACTTTTTAACCATTTCTTTGGCTTTTAATTCAGCGCGTTCTTTGGCTAATTTTTGCTTAATTTCCGCACTCACTTCAGCCAATGCCTTGTACTCAACCTTTGGTGGTTCAGGAGGCACTGGTTTGCCTTCAGCATCAACTTTTTTCTCATCCGGCTTTGGCAATTCTACCGGTTTACGAAATTCTTCTTTATTCGCATTATAATGTGCTTCGATGTCACTATCGGGCACCACAATAGTTGCGGCTAAAGCAGGAACATCCACATGCGCAATGGTGGTAACGAGCGCAGCTGGCCGGCTAAATTTGCTGCCTTTTAAACGGTCATAAACCAGTGCAATTTCAGGGTCATCATCTTTGATTTCTGGTAATAAATGCTTGGCTGATAAAATAACTTCATCAACAACCACCTGATCACCTTTTTTTTGCATATAATAATCCATTTGTGACAATGGTGGCATCGCTGCAATAGCATCTGCCATATTTATTGGCACTGCTGGTACCACAACATTAGCTGCACTTAATAATTGTCGGGCGCGATCTTCCGCTAAATGGCGTCGTAACTCTTCTAATGAAATTTTATTATCGCCGTTTTGCGCTTCTTGTATGGCATCAACATATTTCTTTTGTGGATTTCCTAACAATAGGCGGTTTAAAAAATCTTTTACAATTGCATCTAAAGCTTCGCCACCTGGCATCAAACCCTGTGCTTCTGCCATGCGACCTAATTTAATACGATCAGCCCACATTTCGTGAGCACCTTGTTGTTGGCTCATCGGTTCAAATTGTTCACCGCGTCGGTCGCGATTCGGATTTAAAATATTTTGCAAACGACGAGCGACATGTTGGCGCGTTAATATTTCGTGTTCCGACACACTACCAATATCACCACGACCCGAATTGCCTAATATATCGACCGTCGAACCCATCCCAAATAAGACGCCGACAACAATAACTAACGCCCAAATGAGAATATGTTGCGTCGTCGACAGCTGCTGACTTTTAGGTAAAGCAAAATCACCTTTACCATCACCTTTGCCGTCGGATTTGGCTGATGGCTTTTTTCCAGCATCGGTTGGCTTGTTCGCTTGGTCACTCATGCGGGCATCTCTCAGTATAGGCAGTGAAGCAGGGGCGCGGAGCCTAGAGGGCTGGTCTGCTAGGAAAAGGGGCTAATGAGCCCAACTTCCAAACAAAGCGCACCACGAATCCTCGCCAATTGCCTTCCGCACACCCATCCAGACAAACACGACCATGCTGCCAGATGTTGAGCCAACAGCCCTATTAGAGGCCTTTTTAACCGCTCATGCCGCGCAAAATGCAGTGCCAATGGTACTTTTTCCTCGTGGCGAAGAGCTTTATCACCGCTTATGCGATGCGCCCCCTGCCCATCCAGCCTGGGGACGCTTTCTGGTCGCTCTGGGTCAATTGGCAGCCAATGAACTGGACGATACAGCTGCAGCTAGCCGCTATTTTTTACAAGCGCTGCAAGGGGTTGAGCACCACGGCGATCATGAATCTGCCGTGACCGCCGGGTTCAACCAAGGTGTGCTTATGGAACGCCGCCGCCGTGACGCGCATGCATTGGCCGCTTACAAAGCCGCAGCCGTTTCAGGGTTTCGCTGCGGATCTATCACTGCAAACACAATTCGCTCCGCCATTGCCGCTGTGCGCTTGCGCTTTGCCGAAGATGAACAACTCGGTGATTGTGCCGAGCTGGCAAAACAAGCGTGGTTGGCGTGGTTATATCTACGCAGCAGCAACCCAAGCATGATTGATGAAGAATTACATGCGGACTGCTGTCGACAGATGGCCGCATTATTATTACCTGAAGATAATCCTGGGCTCTTAATGGAAGCATGGCGACACTGGCCACCGGCTTCGATACTATGCGATAATGGACACGAAATTAAAGATACAGACGTTATGTGTCGCGACGCTTTATTTACCGCTGCTGCAGAAGCGGCTGAATTATATTTACAAGATGAAGGTTCATACCCTGGAGCCCCCTATCTGTTATTACGTGACGCGGCGCGGCGCTCGTTTGAATCATAATTAATTCTTTATACGACAAAACGACCATCTCGGTACGCATCATCTCATTTACATGCCGTCCAAAAAAGGAAGCCCTTTGTCCGGAATTATTTATAAGGCGTTGTCATTTATTGACGACACGTGTGAGCGGGTGTTCCGCTAAATTCCATTTTATTTGAAATTATTAGCAAATTTTTCAGTTATAGAATAAACAAGAAAAGGACATGCTATGATGATGATGTGGCCACCTCACCGCTTTGTGGCTTTATTATGGGTATGCAGTTTTGCATTGTTTTTCGCTTCTTCGGCCTTTGCACTTGCCGACAAGGATAATCAAGGTCGCTATACGACGCCGACTACCAATGGCCCCGATAAAGATGTTCCCGGTTTTTTAGTAAATTTAGGTCCTACTGGTGCACGCGGTGTCCTTACAGAAAAATCATTCATCGTTCGCTATATTTTTGAAGGCTCCCCTGCCGCTGGACGTTTAAAACTTGGTGATGAAATAACCGGGGTATATGGCAAATCATTTACTGCTCACCATTGGGGTGGCTCACCACATGGTTACGATGGTCCCGTTATGGATTTAGGTAATGCCATAGAAAAAGCTGAAAGCAGTGATGGCAAGCTCCAGCTCAATATTATACGTGATAAAAAAAATAGTGACGTGACCATATCGCTTGAAAAGATTGGTGCGTTCAGTTCAACATTTCCACTCAATTGTAAAAAATCTGCCTACCTGCGTGAAAAAGCCTTACACTATTTAGCAGTACATTATGATGACGTAAAAGGTGGCGCCCATAATCGTTCGGCAGTGGCGTTAGCGCTCTTGTCGAGCGACGACCCGAAGCAACAAGCGCTCGGTAAATCTATGTGTAAAAAATGGAGTGAGGACAAGCCGGATGTTCGCACCAATAAAGTCGATCCAGGTGATGGCACATGGACATGGACGCTATCGTATCAAATAATTACCCTTGGTGAATATTATTTAATGTCCAAAGATGGTTCTGTTTTACCGACCATGCAAGCAGCATCCGATTTACTTAAAAAAGCACAATACTCAGGAAAAATTCTCGTTTGGGGACCAAAGGGAAATAAAAAAGATGCCGCACTCGATAAAATCCCCTATGATAAATTAGACGCCGCCCAACAATTATATGATGGTGGATTTGGGCATACACAATATATCCCTGGATCCAGTTCAAATGGAACGGGTTGGGGACCAAATGGTTATGGGCCTATGCAATATCCAACCATTTTTGCTGTCATCGCCTGGCAAATCGCTGAACGTTGTGGAATAAAAGTCGATGCTGATCGCGTAAAACGAGCCATGGGTTTTATTCATCGTGGCAGCAATGCCGCAGGTGCAGTCGGGTATGGCGGAGAATTTACCATTGCCTGGGGATTAAAAGACCCTGACAAATATAAGAAGTCTACTAATGGTGATAATTATGTTGGTCGCTCGGGAGCAGCGCTTATTGCACACAAATTAAGCCCGGAATTTACTGATTCATTCGACAATATAAAGACTTATCGCAGCTTTCTTATTAGTGCCTGTAAAAGTTTACCAGATGGTCATGCTGATACTAATTTGGCTGTCATGTGGGGGCTCTTAGGAAGCGGCGCATCACAAGATGAAAAAACCATGCGCACCATGTTCGATTATCACAAAGCCTACTTTAATATGGCGCGTTGCTTCGACGGTTCCTATGTCACGCAACCTGGCCGCGATTATGCCGACGGCGGTTACTATAGCTCATCCCGCTATCATGCCACTGGCACCATGGTGTTAACCTACGGGTTTGAAAATCCCAAATTACTCATCCAAGGAATTGAGGTAAGTATTCCGGGAGTAAACCCGAAAGTATTATCAGGTAAATTAGATAGCGCCTACAAAGCCCTCATGGCGAAAGAATATGCTCTATCATCACGTGCAATTAAATCAGTAAAATCAGCCAAGTCGACTACTCCTGAAGACGTAGCCATATGCGATGCATTGACTCAGTACATTTCTAGTTGTTTAGATAAACAGATCGCAATTTTACAAGCACAAGAAAAACTAGGTGATATAAATGGGCTTAAAGAAAATTATGATCGTCTAGTAAAAGATTTTGCTGGAGTAGATAACCTCCAAGAAAAAATCACTCATTTTGAAGAAAGTTTTAAGCAAGATACCTGGAAAGAGGAAATAAAAATTGGCGCACAATATGCCCGCATGATTGCCACGTTTAAACGTAGCCAGTCAAAAACCAGCGTACGAGATCTCGAAAAGTTTGCCGAAAAATATCCCGACTCACTTTATGGCAAATGGGCGGCGCTGGTATTTAAAGAATACAATACCAACGGAGCAATCATTGATCCGTGAAATAGGACTATTTCACTACTGATCATTCCAATGTGCATCAATTACGGCTTGAATTTCCGGATAGTTCTTATCCGATTCATCAAGATCATTACGTAATTGAATGAGTTCTTTTTTCAGTTGTTCAATGACACCTTGGTACTCTGTGTTGCCATATTGATTTGCATTTTCTAATGGGTCTTTTTGTAAGTCATAAAACTCCCAAAACGCTGGGGTTGCCTTTTCTTTCTGGTTGTGATCTCTGCCATAGAAAAAAATGAGTTTATAGCGATCAGTGCGTAAACCAAAATGTGCAGGAACGGCAAGATTGTGTGCGAAATGCATCCAATAGCGATAATACAAAGCCGTGCGCCAATCAGTTGGTTTCGCTTCCTCTTTGAGCGCAGCAAGAAAACTATGCCCCTGCATATAGTCAGGCGTTTTAACACCGGCGATATCCAAAATAGTAGGTGCAAAATCAGTATTGTTTATAAGCCAGTTATTTGTTTTACCTACTTTTACAAGCCCAGGGGCATGCACAATAAATGGCATACGAAAAGACTCTTCATACATCCAACGTTTGTCCATCAAATCGTGTTCACCGAGATAATATCCCTGGTCGCCGGTATACATGATGACGGTGTTTTCAAGTTCGCCAATTTCTCGCAAATAATCAATCAACCGCTTCACATTATCGTCGACGCCTTTTACACAACGCAAATAACGTTTAAGAAAGGCTTGATAGACTTGTTGGCTGTAAACCGGCTCTTCCAAAGATTGATCGATTTTCAGTCGTTTACCTAATTTCCATGGCTCATGGCCTTTTGTCATACCAGATCCCATACCAGATGGTGGCGGATTACGTAAATTATCCGGTTCAGGAATCTCAACGTCTTCAAGGTAACTATTATAACGCGGCGCGTTTTCAAACATGTCATGCGGCGCCTTAAAATGATGCATTAAAAAGAACGGTTTTTCTTTTTTCCACTCACTCGACAACCATTTAAGGCTTATATCAGTAATTGCATCTGACGAGTGTCTTCCATCCATTTGAATAGTATTTTTTTCCCAGGGATTGGGGCCTCGTACATAAAAAGTAGGATTAAAATATTTTCCCTGTCCGGGCAGCACACAATAATAATCAAATTCTGCCGGCTCTTCCTTTAAGTGCCATTTGCCAACCATCGCCGTCTGGTACCCGGCCTTTTTCATTTCACGAGGCAAATGATGATTCGCTGGCGGCAATTTTTCTGACAATGTCAAAACACCATTACGCTGCGAATATTGTCCCGTAATTATGGATGCACGACTCGGGGTACAAATAGAGTTATTACAGTAGACACGATCAAAGCGCATACCGTCTTTTGCCAGTGCATCAATATTTGGCGTCGGATTTAATTGCGCTAATTTGTGACCATACGCTCCAATTGCCTGGGTGGTATGGTCATCCGACATAATAAATAAAATATTTGGCTTTTTCTCCTGAGCCACAAGTAAATAGGTACTCAGGCAAAGTAATGCGATGCTTAAATTGATTTTCTTCATGTGAATTCTTTCAGGGGGAAATTAATGGGGTATTTCATTTTTTTGCCCTCAAGGGTCTACGTAGGAATGCCGCAACAATTTATTGTCGGCTTCCTGTCTTCATGGCATATAACACAAGCCTACAAAATTGACAGCCTTTTATCTTACGCTCAGTAGATAATAATAATGATGATGCTTTATTTGAAATTAAACCAGGACATGCAATTTTATCATATATGACACTGCCGTTGTCGACTGATGTTAATATAATTATCGCATATATTCTCCTAATAATGTCACCTGCAACCACTATAATAGGGATCGCCATCATGTTCCTCTAGCGCACCTGCGCATATCTATATTAAAATTCCATCATACCTGCTTATTTAGATTACTAATCACCGAGGCGAATTGGCACAAAATAGTCAGCATTGTGCCATAACCGATGACGGTCGTCTGGTGATTACTACGCATGCACAGCCCCGTTATGGGCATCCGTCTTGTGTTCAGTTTGTGTGTAGATACCGCTACACAGATATGCAACTTTTGACAACTCTTCCTACTTATACAGGGGATTTCAGCACAAAATTGGCGTTCACCCCCATTAAATCTGTTAGCAGGTGCAGCCTTGCGTTTGGTACGAGCCAATCGCACAATTCGCCTCTCGTTGGAGTGCGACACAAATGACAACCCCATCCCGTTCCCGTCCGCTTTCGCCAGGTGACCGTGCAACGCAACGTCGGGCCGAAGCAGCCGACACCCAGCCGCTATCCCCAATGGGCGGCAACGCTTCCTTAGAAAAAGCGGACACGCAACCAATGATGCCACTGGGTTTGGGCATGGATGTTCAAAGTTTACGAACGGATATACATCGTCACTTATCCTACACCTTAGGCCGAGACGCCCACTCCTGTTCAACGCGCTACCAGTACATGGCAACTGTGTTAGCGGTTCGTGATCGATTAATGGAACGTTGGAAAGCCACCCACGCCGCTTATTATGAAACTGATTGTAAACGTGGCTATTATTTATCTATGGAATTTTTAATGGGGCGTGCGCTAGGTAACGCTGCTCTTAATTTAGATATTGATGAACAATTAAAAAAAGCGCTGTTAGCTGATGGTTTGCATTTAGAGGATTTAGCAGAGGCAGAACCAGATGCCGGTCTTGGCAATGGTGGTCTTGGACGATTAGCCGCCTGTTTTTTAGATAGTTGCGCAACCCTCCAATTACCAGTCATGGGCTACGGCATTCGTTATGATTACGGGATGTTCCGCCAACGCATTACCAATGGTGCGCAACATGAAGAACCAGATAGCTGGTTAGCCAATGGTATGCCGTGGGAATTACAACGTCCTGAATATGCACAACGGGTAAAATTTGGTGGACATACTGAATTTTATCGTGACACAAAAGGTCGCATGCGTGTGGCATGGACAGCCACGCAAGATGTCATGGCAGTTCCATTCGATTTACCTATTCCTGGGTATCATAATGGAACGGTTAATACGCTGCGTTTATGGCGTGCTAGTGCACCAGAGGCGTTTGATTTGGCCGAGTTTAATGCGGGTGATTATGTCGCTGCGGTTGAGGCCAATAGCCATGCAGAAAATATTTCACGTGTGCTTTATCCAAATGATAAGAGTGAAAACGGTAAAGAATTACGCTTACGCCAACAATATTTCTTAGCGAGTGCCAGCCTCCAAGACATCATTCGTCGTTGGACGAATAAACATGGTACCGACTTCCGTCATTTTGCAGCTAAAAATGTCATGCAATTAAATGACACGCATCCCACCATTGCCGTAGCGGAATTAATGCGCTTGATGATGGACGAATATGGCATGGGGTGGGATGAGGCCTGGAATATTACGTGTCACTGCATGGCATACACTAATCACACGCTCTTGCCTGAAGCATTAGAAAAATGGCCCGTCGGTTTATTCAAACATTTATTACCACGCCTACTTGATATTATTTATGAAATTAATGCCCGCTTTATGCGTGTCGTTGCTAATAAATGGCCTGGAGATTCTGAGCGTTTAGCACGCTTATCCATCATTGAAGATGGTCCACACCCACAAGTCCGTATGGCGCATTTAGCCATCGTTGGCTCATTTTCAGTGAATGGGGTTGCGGCTTTACATAGTGATTTATTAAAGAGCGGATTATTCCGTGACTTCGCGGAACTATGGCCAGCACGCTTTAATAATAAAACCAATGGTGTTACCCAGCGGCGTTGGCTGGCTATGTGTAATCCAAAATTAAATGAACTCATTACTCGCACCATTGGTGAGGAATGGGTTGTTGATTTAGATCAATTGCAAAAATTAAAAGACAAAGCCAGTGACCGAGCTTTCCGCGCAGAATGGCGCGCTATCAAGCAAGAAAACAAACGTCTGCTAGCCGAAGTGGTCAAAAACGAATGTGGAGTCGAGTTCCCATTAGATGCGATGTTCGATGTACAGGTAAAACGTATACACGAATATAAGCGCCAATTATTAAATGCGTTACATGTCGTTCATTTATATGATCGCATTAAACGCGGTGATAAAAAAGGTATAATTAAACGTGCGGTTTTATTTGGCGGCAAGGCGGCCCCTGGCTATGCCATGGCAAAAACCATCATCCGCTTTATTACAGCCATCGCAGATGTGATAAATAATGATCCTGATGTAGGTGATTTATTAAAAGTTGTATTCATTCCTGACTATCGCGTATCCTTAATGGAAAAAATCTGTCCAGCTGCAGATTTGTCTGAACAAATCTCAACGGCCGGTAAAGAAGCGAGTGGCACCGGTAATATGAAATTCATGATGAATGGGGCTCTCACTATTGGCACCCTCGACGGTGCGAACATCGAAATACGTGAAGAAGTTGGTAACGACCACTTTATCTTATTCGGCAATACTACTGAACAGATTGCTGCACTTCGTAAAGGTTATAATCCACAAACCGTCATTGATGGTGATGACAATTTAAAACGCGTTATTCATTTAATTAAGAGTGCCCATTTTAACCAAGTCGAAAAAGGACTGTTTGATGATATTATCGGCACTCTGACTGCATGGGGTGATTATTGGATGGTGTGCGCTGACTTTGCCGAATACGTTAAAGCCCAACAACGCGCCAGTGATTGGTATGCCGATCAAGATAAATGGGTCACCAGCAGCATCATGAATACCGCTTGCAGCGGAAAATTCTCTACTGACCGCACTATGCGTGAGTATAACCAAGAAATTTGGTCACTCGCAACCGTACCGGCTAAAACGTTATAAAAATTGACGTCACAGTGGTATCGAAAGACCACTGTGATTCATAAGCGAGACATTGCTCTGAATTATAACCAGGACCTGAGCGGAAACAGCAAGGTGCCCGGAATTTGCCTACTTTTTAGTAAATGATCAGCAATCGTAAAACGTGGCTGTGGATATTTAGTCAGCGTTTACAGTGCCCTGCGGGTATAGTACGAACGAGATTAGCCACCGCAGGATAACCACATGCGTTTTACCAATTTTATTCAAAGCTACCTATGCTCAACCACGCTCGCATTGATCGCCTATACAGGCGGCATATATACAGAAATCTACGCTGCTGAAGAAAATAACGATGAGGCCGCAGCCGAATCAATCCGCGCCACGAAGGAAGCAAAAACCAGTGGACAGGCAGGTGAATTAAAAGTCAGTGAATTTGCTAAAACAGGCCTAGTTGGCAGTTCGGTTGGGATAACCACTGATCCAAGTGGTAAAGTCTACGTCAGTAATACTAATCGTCGTAATAATGCAGCTGTCGATATTCGTAAAAATCCTTTTCTGCTTATTGATACCTTAGGTTCAACAAGTGTTGACGATAAGCGGGCGCTTATTCGTGGACGCATGACTACTTGGGAAAAACTACAAAATTTTAAAGAACAAATTATTTGCGTTGTTGATACCGACGGTGACGGAAAAGCTGATAAAAGTTTTAATGCTTTTGAAGGTTTAGGAACTGATATTAATGGCGTTGCCGCTGGTGTCTTATGGTTTGATAATGCACTCTACGTGACGTGTATTCCGACGCTCTATAAATTAACTGATCCCGACGGCGATGGTGTTTACGACCAACAACAAGAATTAGTGAGCGGATTTGGCATTCATGTCGGCTATGGTGGTCATGATATGCATGGACCAACGCTGGGTATGGATGGGCGCATTTATTGGTCGATTGGTGATAAAGGGTATCGCGTAAAAAATGGTAAAGATGATTGGTTTGGCCCAGGAATGGGCGCCGTATTTCGTATCGAACCAGACGGCACTGGCTTTGAAGTGTTCTGTAATGGTTTACGCAACCCACAAGAATTAGCTTTTGATCAATTTGGTAATTTATTTACCGCAGATCACGATGGTGACTTTGGCGATAAAGAAGGATTGCGTTTTTTAGTACAAGATGAAGACGCCGGATGGCGCGCTTTCTACCAATATCGCAATGGTAAAAAATGGGGCGTGTCGTCTGATTATAATCCCTGGATGATTCATGATTTATGGATGCCGCCAAAACCTGAGCAGCCTGCGTATGTAACGCCACCCTTTGAACAATTGCCAGCTGGACCTATTGGTTTTGAATGGGAACCAGGCACGGCTTTAAATGATCGCTATCGCGGCTATTTCTTCTTGGCTTATTCTACAAAAAATATTGCCGCCTTTAAATTAGTGCCAAAAGGCGCCGGATTCGCATGGGAAGATCATCACAACGTGTTGTCCGGACCATTTTCTACCGGTTTATATTTTGGCGCTGATGGTGGTTTATATGCGGCAGATTGGGGTGATAATGCATGGGCCCCGCACATGAATGGTCGTGTATTAAAGTTAGATGACCCTAATAATACGCAGGCCGCAACGCGACTTGAAACGAAAAAATTGCTGCAATCTGATTTTAATGCCGCGCCACTGGAAAAATTAGCAACTTTATTAGGTCATGCAGATCAACGGATTCGTTTACAAGCACAAATTGCTTTGACCAATAAAGGAAATCACAATCAGGGTATAATTGGTGAAGCGCCATTCAGCAGTGCCGGAGATGCAAAGCCATTCGTTGGCACCAACACATTCAGCGGTCGTGATACGTTATTACAAAGTGCAAAATCTGGACCATTACTTGCCCGCATTCATGCCCTCTGGGGATTAGGCACTTTAGCACGACGTGGTGACAAACAATCAGCGCACATACTCCCACAATTTCTCAGCGATTCGCAAGCAGAAATTCGCACGCAAGCCGCAAAAATGATTGGTGAAGCAGCTGATACAGAAACGTTACCAGATACAGCAGAGCGACTTGGTACATTATTGGCCGATCCCGAACCACGTCCACGTTTAATGGCAGGTGTTGCATTAGCACGTTTAGGACAGCCACAACAATTTTCCGCTGCTGTTCAATTATTATTAGACACAGATAATAAGGATATTTATTTACGTCATGCTGGCGTCATGGCACTCGTTGGGTGCAGTCGATCAGATCGTTCCTTATTATCAAAATTACATACACATCCGTCCCGTTCAGTCCGTTTAGCGGCCATCGTCGCACTACGCCGTGCAAAAGATGCTAGCATCGCAACATTTTTAAATGATGCCGATCAAACCGTTGCCTTCGAAGCCGCATTGGCCATTCATGATGATTTGTCAATTCCGGCTGCATTACCGGCCTTAGCCGCATTGTTAGACAAAGATGGCATTACGCATGAGGCCTTATTGTGGCGAGCCATTTCTGCAAATTTACGCATTGGTGACGCTGCTGCCGCAAAACGTTTAGCGCTTTTTGCGACGAAATCTTCTGCGCCAGAACAAGCTCGCGCTGAAGCAGTTACGTCACTGGAAGCATTTTTAGAAAAACAACCACTCGACCGCGTACAAGGGTTCCCACGTCATTTACCAGCTCGGAACCGCGACATGGTAATAGCAGCAACAACCCCAACGCTTGAGGCGCTATTATTCGGTAATTCAAAACCAGTACAGGCTGCAAGCGCAAAATTAATTGCTGCCCTTAAATTACCAGAATGGCAAGAACGTTTAGTTACTTTAGCAAAAGATGATAGCAAGGATGCAAGTACGCGCATTACCGCATTTAACGCGCTCGAAGCCATGGGATATAAAGATTTAGCATCTTTAATCAATAAAGCACTGAGTGATAAACAGTCCTTGGTGCGTTCGGCCGCATTGGGCATCCAATTACGAATGAAACCTAATGATGACGCGACCTACAAGGCTATAGATGCAGCTTTGGCCTCAGAATTATTAACAGATCGTCAACAAGCCATTCTCGCACTCGGTAGCAGTAATGCAAAAAAAGCTAGTACCGCGCTGGAAAATTTAGTTACGCAATGGAAAAATAATAAATTGCCACAAGACGTCTGGCTAGAAGTATATGAAGCTGTGCAGCAGCAAAAAAATAAAAAACTAATCAAAGAAGTTACAACACTTCAGAAAAATAGCGGGAAGAAATCTCCTGTTGGTGAACATATCATTTCGTTAATTGGCGGCGATCCCATTGCTGGAGAAAATACATTCCGCACCAACAGTTTAGCTAGCTGTATGCAATGCCATATAATTGGCAGTGGCGGGCTAGTTACTGTTGGCCCAAATTTATCCGGGGTTGGCACGCGATTAAAACCAGAGCAACTGCTACTTTCTATGGTCAATCCAGGTGCCGAGATCGCCGATGGCTTTGGCATAATCAACGTCACCTTACAAGATGGTTCGGTATTATCCGGCGCTTTAGCCAAAGAAACTGATAGCGAAATTCACCTACGACCAATCGGTGGTGTTCCTCAGCCTGTTGCAAAAAATAAAATCGCCAGCCAAAGCAAACCCGTCTCCATTATGCCGCCAATGGCGGCCAATTTAACCCCAAGAGAATTACGCGATTTAGTGGCGTATTTACTGTCTCTAAAATAACTGGGGTAATATATGACGTCGAAGCCTGTTATAAAAAAGCACTAGCAATGGACCTGCCAGTAATGCACCCACTCACCATAGAACCTTGGGGTGTTAAAAGATTTTTCGTAAAAGATCCGAATGGTAAAATTGTTAACGTCATGAGCCATGCTACATAATTCCTTATAACCCCATTATGTTTGATGAATTTATCCAGAGAATTAATTAGCGCTACAATAACATTCAAATACAATGATCTACTCACCAAAAAAGTGACCGAGAGAAAGTCGTTAATCAACTAATTCAACACATTCAGCGCGCAGCAAAGACGCAAATGCCCTATCAAAAATAAAATATAATTAAAGGTAATTAAATCGGCAGGGGACAAGGGGGCAGAGCCCCAAACGTCCGCCGAGCGACGGTGAGCAGAAAAATAGGCGCAAAGCGCCGCCCGCCCATTTTTTCAAAGCGAAGCGCATGAAAAAAGTCGCAACAAAGGAGCGCGAGAGCGCGAGAGCAGAGCCCTGTTCTTTACCCATAAGCGGGTAATGGGTAGGGCAGAGCCAATGCTATTCGGCTAAGAAACACTTAAAATCCAGCCAATTTTATCATATTAAAACTCCACTCGCAGGCCTTATGATAGACGGGGATTTCTGGGAAGGCATTTAACACAGAGAACACGGAAAACACGGAAGACACAGAGGGGAAAACATAAATTTGGTACTCCCTGGTGTAAATAACCGTTTTTCGATTTAGAAATAAAATTCTTTTGATCGATAATAAATTATTCAACGCCCTTGATTTATAACACATAAAAACCACTTTTACATCTCTGTGTCCTCTGTGTCCTCTGTGTTGAATGGCTTCAATTTATCATATTTTACACAGAAAAATTGTATTTCTTAGCCGAATAGCATTGGGGCAGTGCCCTCGAAAAAAAACTAGTCACCAAAACAAGTGCCTACTAGCTTAGCGCTTTGTATCCAATGATGATCAATTGGTACCTGCTTGGTTTGTCCTGCGACTTCTTTTAATGGAACCGCAACACAGGCGTCTCCACGAATACCGACCATGACATTGTAATGTCCTTCTGCTAATAAGCGTGCTGCCGTCGTCCCTAAATTTGTACACAATAAACGATCTGCTGCTGATGGACCACCTCCACGCTGCACGTGGCCTAGGGTCGTCAAACGAGCTTCCATGCCTGTCAACTCCTGTAATTGTCGCGCTAATCGGCTCGCCTTAGGTTCTTGCACGGTATGATAGGTTAATTCCAACGCTTCATCGCCACGTTTTATACGCACTGTTTTTATTGGCGCGTCGGCACGATCGTGGTCGACTAAATCGGCAGGCGTTAATGCTGCTTTCGCTTTTTTTGCAGCCTTTTTTTCTTCTTTATGTTTTTTTTCTGCCGCAACATGGGCTTTATGTTCTTCGTGCGACATGGCACCTTCAGCAACAGCAATAATGCTAAAACGTTTTCCCGCACGACTGCGCTCATTTAAATGTCGAGCGACTAATTTCGGATCATACGGAATTTCTGGTAATAAAATTACATCGGCCCCGCCGGCAATTCCAGCGCCTAATGCTAACCATCCCGCGTTATGCCCCATAATTTCAACCACAATTGCACGCTGATGACTGGTTGCGGTGGTATGCAAACGATCAATTGCTTCACTCGCAATTCCTAAAGCCGTATCAAAACCAAATGTAATATCAGTGCCAACAACATCATTATCAATTGTTTTAGGTAAGGTTAATACATCGAGACCAGCTTCTTTTAAACGCATGGCATTTTTTTGCGTGCCAGCGCCACCCAAACACACTAAACAATCAATTTGCATACGTTTTGCATTTTCCACCGCCGTCTTTGTCATATCCATGACTTTACCACCCATTGGCATTTTATGGGGCTTATCGCGACTGGTTCCCAATAATGTGCCACCCATGGTAAGAATTCCACTCACCGCTCGATCATCGAGTGAAATAGTGCGATTTTCTACTAAGCCACGAAATCCATCTTGAATACCAATACATTTAATTCCATAAGTGCCGATAGCCGCTTTAACCACGCCACGAATTGCTGCATTTAAACCTGGACAATCGCCACCTGAGGTTAGCAAGCCAATGCATCTGGTTTTACTTTTCGACATGTTGACCTCCATTGTTTCCGAAACCGTAAACAGGTTGTTAAGTCATGACCAGCCTAGAGTTGCGCGGTATGCTTTCCATATGCTAAATTATGCTGCAAAATCAGTCATAAAGCGAATAACCTCTTCCTCGTATCTTAGTTTTATGACTATTTTCGCTGCCCCACCTGTAAGTCGCCTAGCTCGTGTACGGATCTTGTTGCTCACCATTGGGTTGATTTGGACAAGTCACGCAGCTGAGCGCCCCCTCAATATCGTGCTTATTTTAGCTGATGATCTTGGCTGGAGTGACACAACCATTTATGGACAGACATCCTATTATCGCACGCCACATCTCCAAGCACTTGCCGATCGCGGTATGACATTTCGCCGTGCCTATGCTGCAAGTCCCTTATGCTCACCAACACGCGCCAGTATATTAACCGGTTTGCATCCAGCGCGAATTGGTCTCACATCACCGACCTGTCATGTCAAAGACGTTATTTTATCGGCTTCCGTCTTAGAGAAAGCATCGCCCGGTAATAAATCCCGCGGCTGCAAATCTGTCACCAGACTCAATACAACCTATCTAGGTTTGGGATCTATTTTGAAAAATAATGGCTATGTGACCGGACATTTTGGTAAATGGCATTTAGGAGCTGAACCGTATTCACCATTAGAACATGGTTTTGATGGTGATATTCCCCATTGGCATGGCCCCGGGCCCGCAGGAAGCTATGTTGCTCCATGGAAATTTCATCATTTTAAAGAAAAATATCCTGAAGAACATATCGAAGAT
>JAHEDF010000616.1 GCA_024641365.1 Planctomycetota bacterium
GGATTTCTTTTAATCGCGGGTGACGGGGGTCATGTTCAGGAATAGTACGAATCGCAGAGCGATATGATTTTAGCGCCGCATTAAAGCGACGTGCGCGTCGTAGCTGATGGCCTAGTTCGATCATTTTTTCTGCGTGATCATCAGAGGCGCGCTCTTCCAATTCACGAATGTGATCAAGTAATTCTTTGTTTTCTGAATTAACTTTGGCAACTTCATGCCACGCCGCTAATGCCCCGGCTATATCACCGTTGACCTCAAGCTCTCGCGCTTTTTTAATATTTTCTTCTAATTGTTTTCTCCAGAATGCCGAACCTTTTCCTTTGGTGTCAATGCTACCCGAGGGAGATTTTTTGACTATTTTAGTTGTTCCAGGGCTCGCTAATAATTTCCGTTTCCCCTCAGCATGTGGATTAGCACCGCAGAAAATGCAAATTTTATCTGATACGGCTACCGTTCGACTGCATGATTGGCAACTAAGCCGTAGTGGCGCATGACATTCTTTGCAGGTCGTTTCTTCACGATGATTAACATGTTTACATTGGACGCAGACCACAACGTCTTCACTTTCGTTGTCACCTTCGGCCGTCGCAAATATACGAGCCATTTCACGACGTGCGTCTTCATTACTTGGATCAAGTTCCAATATTTTTAAACACGTGCCGCGTGCATCTTCTAATTGGCCATGCGCAACATAATGATTGACTAATTTTTTTAATTCCGTTACGGCATCGTTTTGATGGCCTGTATCTAATAAACAACGCACTAATATCATACGCTGACGGGGATCTTCTTCAGCTAATCGTACTGCGCGCTTAGCTGCCTGTACTGCACCAATACCATCGCCTGCGTCCAGCATACCCAGTGCCAATTGTGCATAACAACCCGCAGCATCGGGTTGTTCGCCAAGTTTTTCTAGACTTTCTGCCAGCTTTTGACAGGTCGCACTATCTGTTGGCTCTTCGCTGAGTGCGCGACGAAATAATTCTGCTGCTTTTTGAAAATCACCTGCTTGGAATTGATAATCGCCATGTGAAATAATGTCATCGCGTGATAAAACCGCGACCATGCCATTTTGAAATAATTGAGCCAATACGGTATAAACATCTAAACGTGTTGCGACTGATTCTTTAATAATTCCGCCAACTGTTCGTACCGCATCAATTAATGGGACGACTGCTGCTCCAGGATATGATTGACTCGCTTCTAATAATGCTTGCTCTTGCCCATCGGCTGGCCCTAAAACAACTTCTTCGGAAGTAATAATGGTTCGTAAATATTCCCAATCATCCATGCGGCGTGCAGATTCCATCAATATGGAATTCACATTTAATTGCAGTGGGCGTTGTTTGCAGAATTCGACCTCTTGACCTATATTGGGTGCATCAGGAGCAACATCATGAAAGACAAAATCAGCAAATTCCCACGTGCATAAATTATATAATTCATCTTCAGCTTGTTTTTGTAGCGCATCTACAACATCAGCTTCAGTCAATTGCCCTTGTTCAATTAAACTATCTAAAACGTAACTACTATCTTGTTTACTGTTGCTGATGTTGGCCGCTGCATTGGCGTCAATACGGCCCTCGAGAATCAAACGGCGTAAAAGGCCTAGTTTTTCTTCGCCAGCTCGAAAGTGCAAACCGATGATTTCGCCTTCTGCAAAAACCAAATCACGTCCGTGGTCAATTGCTGCTAAGCGTAATACCCCAGTCGCACGTATACGATTAATGGTCTGGAAGACCTCTGCTAACGACAATGTGTTTAAGTTACCAGCGAAACCCATGACGGCACCGTAGGTTAGAACCGATTACCGTCAACGTGGCCACTGGTTGGTGTTGAGTCACTGCAGGTGTCACACGCACTAGTGTTTATTCGGTTCTCGCCTAGTTTTTCACCCATGTCACAATCGCTGTGCTTATGGAATCCTGCCTACTCGCTGCAAAGCGCAGAGCGGGTCACAAACGCAATCGCAGCAACGCATAAATATGCGACTGGCATTCACGCGTCCGTACAGGTTGAACCCGCTGTTCATGTTGTTGGTGGTACAGGGGTTTGGCAGCCAGAAAATCAACGTATTCCTGCGTTTTTAGCAACATTGCACCATGATATCATCGTCGCTTCTCGCGGTGGTTATGGGTGCGTTGACCTGCTGAGGTCATTGCCAGTAAACGAAAAAATGCCGTATTTGGTTGGTTATAGTGACGTTACTGTCTTACATGCAGCTTGGCGCGTAGCCGGAGCTCGTGAATCGCTCTATGGTTTCATGCCGGGCGTGCCGCATGGCGCCCGCGCTTTGCAATCGGCAATCGATATGACCAATGGTCTTGGTTGTGAGCTAATCCCATCGTCTTTCGCAGAGGTTGTTTCACTTCGCGATGGTGATGCTTC
>JAHEDF010000617.1 GCA_024641365.1 Planctomycetota bacterium
GATCCTGTCTTAATTATTTATATTAACGGTAACGCACAAACCCGCGAGATTGATTTGCGCGGTGGCAATTATTACCTAGCCGTTGATGCTGATCAGGAATATGAAGCTGAATTAGCACTACGTGCATCTGATGGTAAGATGCATTTAATTGTCCGCTCGAATAAGGTGCGTACGCCAGCACCAAACGTTTCATCACGGGTAGACGAACAATGGATGGGCGTCGATGAGTCTTTCCACGAATTATTAGAGTTGGCTGGTCTTCCTGGAGCGATCTCTGGAGCTAGCAGTGCTGCGCGATTACGTGACCAACAGCTCGCTGCTTGGGGATGGCAACAAGGAAAATTACCATCCTTATCCAGCGCTTCATTATCGAGTCATTCGCTTAGTAGTCGCTCACGACTGGCGAAAAAACCGTAATGCGCGTCATTTTTTTTACTGCGTGTAAACAATTTCGTTTGGAATCATTCTAATGCCTGATGGCTATTTGATGATGGTGCTGCATGCACATTTACCCTTTGTGCGTCATCCCGAAGATCCACATTTTTTAGAAGAACGTTGGTTATTTGAAGCCATCACAGAAACCTACATTCCCCTGCTATCTCGATTAGAGGGATTAGCACGCGATGGCGTACGTGCAAAATTAACCATGACCTGGTCGCCACCATTATGCGAAATGCTGGCAGACCCGATGCTACAAGGACGTTATCGCCATCACGTTTATCGCTTATTAGAATTAGCCGAACAAGAAGTGCATGCCAAAGCGCATAGTCCCTACGCTCAAGCGGCGTATATGTATCGAGATCATTTTAAATATTGCCTTGCGATGTGTGATCGTTTTGGCGGTAATATTTTAAAATGGGTACGTTCATTGCGCGATGCCGGTGTTATTGAACCGATAACGTGTGGGGCAACGCACGGTTTTTTACCATTGATGTTAACCAGCGAGGCACGCCGTGCACAAATTGCAGTCGCGGTAAAAAATTATCAAAAACATTTTGGAGCTGAACCCAAAGGCATTTGGTTACCAGAATGTGGTTACACACCTGGCCTTGAACAAATATTAAAAGAACAAGGGATTCGTTTTTTCTTTATTGATTCGCATGGCGTTTATTATGGCACACCGCGGCCACGTTTTGGTGTCTATGCGCCAGTGTATACTGATGCTGGTGTTGCGGCCTTTGGCCGTGATCCGGAATCATCACGTTCCGTCTGGTCAGCAGAAGTCGGTTATCCCGGGGATGCGTTATATCGTGAATTCTATCGCGACTTAGGTCATGATGGTGATTACAATTATGTAAAAGCATTTTTGCACCCCGATGGTGTGCGGAGAAATACGGGACTTAAATACCATGCTGTTACAGGCAAGGTGCAATTACATGAAAAGGCACCATATTTACCGTCACCTGCTTTTGCTCGTGCCATGGATCACGGTGCTGATTTTATTAATCAACGCCTGCGGCAAGCCCACCATTTACGTTCTTTATTAGGTCGAGAACCATTAATTGTATCGCCTTATGACGCTGAATTATTTGGACACTGGTGGTATGAAGGCACGCAATTTATAGAAAGTATTTTTCGCGCCGCACAAGCAGGACATCATGCCATTTTACCGGTTTCTGGCAGCGAATATTTAAATGACTTTCCGGTTAACCAAGTTGTAACACCATCTGCCTCAAGTTGGGGCGACGCCGGCTATAACGGCGTGTGGTTGAATCCGAGCAATGATTGGATTTATCGACATTTGCATAATGCAGAAGAACGCATGGTGGAAGTTGCAAAAAAATACCCTAACGCAGACGGATTTTTACGGCGTGCACTCAATCAAATGGCACGCGAATTATTATTAGCGCAATCATCTGATTGGGCTTTTATCATGACCACGGCAACGACAGTTCCGTATGCCGTTCGTCGTACTCGTGATCATATCAATCGTTTTACTGGTCTCTATGAACAAGTCTTGGGTAATCGTATATCGGAATCATCCGTGCAAGAAATCGAGTGGCGCGATTCGGCATTCCAAGAGATCGACTATCGCCTTTATGCGGGTGCCTAATTACCATTTTTTTAGTCACGCATTGCTTGCTGTTCTGAATCATTGCGCAAATTAACGCGAATCTTTTTCTTGGTATATAAATCCACACCTTTCGCGTCTAATCGCGCCTCGACGTGCCAATAAATTCGTCCCTGCATCATGTCTACTGCTCCAGCGGCCAAGTTGAGCATACCGCCTACCGCACCACCAACCTTATCAGCCATAGCACGCATCATTTCTGATCCTGAACGCACTTCAGCTGAGGTTGGCGCGGTAAAATCAAACTGGTATTGCTGCATAAAACCCATTGGGAAATTACGTTCTTCTTCAAGGACAGTGTCTTTTCTGTATAC
>JAHEDF010000618.1 GCA_024641365.1 Planctomycetota bacterium
GTCGGATTTGGCAATCGCGGTACCATTAATGCCTGGATAGGCGCACATTTAGTAGTGGCCGATGTCTCCGATGGCGTCATCTGGGTGTGCGAACCCTATCACGGTTTAGGACAGGCATTTGCATTTGATGTTAATGGTCCGTCAGAACGCAAACCACTTCCCCCCAGTGCTGACTGGGCCCTGCACCGCGATGTTGGCGACGATTACCAACGCATTGAACGCGATGTCTTAAGCTTGCTCAGTGATAACAACATCGCAGAAGCACGACGCTTAGCCGATCAATTACTGACATTAAATTCCAATGGATTTAATGCCCATGTCCTACGTGCTCGGTGCAGTGATGATCCCGTCGAAAAAAGAATTTTATTGGAAAAAGCATTAACGTTACAACCGGCTTATCCGGCTGATGAAGCCGCTATTAAAAAAGAATTAGAAACGCTGATAGATGTGAAGGTGACGCCGGAATAAATTATTTGGATCGTCCGTGCTGGACAAATGTTTGAATTTGCCCCATGACTTTATCACTGCTTTTGCGAGAATAATTCATGAGTGAGATAATATTATCTTTTTGTCGTGTGATAATATGTAAAAAGAAGATAGCGACTTCTCTGGTTTCTGTTACTGTGGTTATCCAGCCAATGCCAAGCGTTTTTGCGGCGATAAAGCCAGCGACGCTATCTGCCCGGACATGTGTCGACTGCTCTTCATTCCCCGTAATGCCAATACGAAATGCCGTGATGTCTTTTAACGGAAGGGTATGTACAACAACCCACTTAAATAACGCCTGTGTTTCAATACGGACATGCTCGTGATCAATGATCATGCGTTGGTTATGAGTCGATTGTAACCAAATAAAAAATAGCACGACGCTTGAAAAGAGAAGTGGTATGGCCCACAGATATGGCATTTCGTTGAAATACTCTATACTGTAGAGCCCATAAAATGCCGCGATAGCTACAATAACCCCAAACCAAAACATACTCACATATTGGTTCGGCGTGCGAATGACCAGCGAGCCGCCCCAAATCTTAGCAGCAATACGATCAAAGGCATTGTCATGAGAGGCATAAACATAGAGAGACATTGTAGATATTCCTTTTTGATTAGATCATCGAAAGTCTTTTTAAATTGAAAGCGCCTACTCCGCTTTGTGCATAAGCTCGCAAAAAAACTTCAGTAGGGCATGGCCAAAAGTTGTGATTTTATGGTAGTCCCTTGATAATATGGCAGTTTTAGACGAAATATATCCATGGCGTTAAACCGAAATGCGCCTGTGTATTTTATGCATAAATGCATGAAAGTCACAGTTGTGTTAACCAAATTGATTCGGCCTTGCGTATGAATGTTAGGCATATTCCATGCGCGGCACTATGAAAAAACTCTTCTTACAGAATTCTGTCGCTTTGTTCATGGCTGTCATGGCGCTGCCGAGTGTCCATGCTGAGGATTGGACGGCTTGGCGTGGTCCATTAGGGACGGGTGTTTCTTCAGAGAAAAATATTATCACTGAGTGGGGGCCGGAGAAAAATGTGCTGTGGCGAATTGCATTGGCAGCGCCTGGGAACTCAACGCCGATTGTGTCAAAGGGAAAGATTTTTTTGACGCAATCGGAAGGGAATAAACGCAATTTATTATGTTTCGATCGCACAGATGGAAAACTATTGTGGACATCAGGCATAGAATTGGACAAGGATGAACGGACGCATGATACGAATCCACACGCATCAGCTTCTGCGGTGACTGATGGTGAGCACGTCATTGCATGGTTTGGATCAGGTGGGTTAGTTGGTTATGATTTTGCTGGAAAAGAATTGTGGCGAACTGATCTGGGCATACACGATCATAAATTTGGTTATGGTAGCTCACCGGTTATTCACGAGGATTTATGTTTCTTAAATTTTGGACCAGGTGCACGTGAATTTTTAATCGCTGTGGATAAAAAGACTGGCAAGGAAGTGTGGCGTCACAATTCCCCAGTCCCAGGGGTCGATGATATTTTTGGCACCTGGAGCACGCCATTAATTTATAAACAGAATGAGCGCGTCGAATTAATTTCTGCTTTGCGAGGTGAATTGGCTGGGCTTGATCCGAAAACAGGGAAAGTCTATTGGAGTGTTACCAATTGGGGTATTCAGGCCAAATCCTCGCCTATTGCTGGTGAAGGTGTTGTGGTTTTGACCGGCGATTATGAGCCGAAAACATCCGAAGTTGCGGTGCGGTTTGGCGGCGAAGGCGACGTTTCAGAAACGCATGTGTTGTGGAAAAAATTACCACCTCGCCGCCGCGTCGGCACCGGTGTAATTCACAATGGTCATTTCTATGGAACGCGAAGCGGCGGTTTTATTGACTGTATTGAATTGCAGTCCGGAAATGTTGTCTGG
>JAHEDF010000143.1 GCA_024641365.1 Planctomycetota bacterium
GTTGTAGTTGTCGCGCATCGCCTCGCGACCGTGCAGCATGCCGATATTATTTATGTGTTGGTCGGTGCCCGCACGCGGGACGGAAAAGACGACCCACGGCGCGGGACCATAATTGAGTTCGGTACGCACTCCGAGTTGATCGCTAAAGGTGGGGAATATGCCGAATTGGTCCGCTTACAGCAGTTAGGTGGGTAACGTCCGTCCGGAAGTCCGGTGGTCCGGTGGTCCGGTGGTCCGGTGGTCCGGAAGTCCTGGGTTATCGAACAGGTAATGACGTTGGTATGTTTCTTTTGCTACTGCAAAAAGGTGTTCGCTTACGCTCACCAAACGCATGTCACATCTTATCTATTTTAAGGCGTTTAGCGCCACATTTTTGTGGTTATTCGCAAACTGTACGTCTTTTATTTTCATTGTGGTGCAGGCGAGACTTCCGGACCTCCGGACTTCCGGACTTCCGGACTTCTGAACCACTCAACAAAGTAGCCCGCAAAACGCTTAAAAAACACCCTTTCCACGGTTTACCCCCCTCCTTTTGACTCACTCGGCTCGCTTTACGGCTTTTTTACCCAAATTTTACTTGGCATAGCCATGGCCACGACATCTTGTCACCCTCACCCATGGCGCATCTACGCGCCACATGAGGCGCATTGGCGCCAGATTCGAGGCTTCTGTGGAATTGTACGTTGGCAACCTGCCATGGTCTGTCACTGATGAAGTGCTGACTAATCTGTTCGCCGCTCATGGTGCGGTAGACCGCGCTAAAGTCGTGATGGATCGCGAAACCGGCCGTAGCCGTGGATTCGGATTTGTAACGATGACCAATGCACCTGAAGGACAGGCAGCTATTCAAGCCTTGAATGGCCAAGATTACGAAGGTCGTGCACTCCGTGTTCGTGAAGCTGAACCACGCCAACCAGGCGGTCGTCCCCCACGTCGTGAAGGCGGCGGTGGCGGATACGGCGGTGGGCACGGCGGCGGTCAAGGCGGCGGCGGACGTTACTAAAATTAGTGACGAATTTAAATATTTATAAATGAACGGCGCTCGCTTTGTGCGAGCGCCGTTTTTTATTATGCTTGGTGCGTATGATAATCAGATATACAAAAATAAAGGCTTTTATTTTTGTACCGCGCGAACGCTGTCAGCGGCAGCGCTAAATACACCTGGAATTTGTTCTTCAGTCAGACAGCTAAAAGCGATACGTAATTCGGTGGTGCCTAGTGCAATGGTGCCAACGCCATGGTGTTCTAATAAATGCTGACGTACTGTTTCAGCTTCCGTATTTTTAACACGTAAGCACATAAAGTAACCGCTATTAAACGGATACACATCCCAGCAATCAGCATATTCTGCCTTACGACATTCAACACCCGTAATCGCAGCGCGTTTGCGTAAAATCTCTACTTTTTCCGCTTGCTGTGCACGGAAATCAGGATTTTGTAATGCTTTCAAAACAATCGATTGTCCCGGCATTGAGACGTTACTAATTACCGCACGAATAAGTCCGCTCGTTTTTTGTTCTAATGCTGCATACAATTCTTTTGTGCCGCCTTTGATTCCATAGGTAATAAAGCCAACGCGCAAACCCCACACGAATTCTTCTTTGGTTGCACCATCAATTTTAATGGCCAATAAGTTTTCATGTGCGTGTGCTAATTTACCAAACAACGATTCCTTTTCGCAGTTATCGTCGAAAAACATGCCGTAATAAGCATCGTCACAAACGACTACCAATTTTGTGCCAGCTTGGGCTGCTGCAATTAGCGCATTAACAATCGCGCCTGCTTCGCCTTTGGTTGGCGAATAACCGGATGGATTATTGGGAAAATTTAATGCGACCACTACCTTACGGCCCTTACGGGCAAATAATGCCTGAGTAAATGCCTCCATATTAAAGCCTGTCAAATTTTTATCAAAAAAACTGTAGGTGCTGATCTGTGCACCCAATCTTGTTTCCCAGGATAAATTATAATTTTCCCACATTAAATCTGAAGACAGGGCTTCGTCGCCTGGATCTAAAAATAAATCGCCGACAATGGCTAAGCCGTGGGTTAATGCGTTCGTCACCACTGGCATACTGGTCAACGCAGCGCCTAACGACGGCGTTTCGCGGCGTTGTTTTTCTAACCACGCTTGCCGTAAATCAGGGCGACCAAATGACGGCGCGTATTCATAAATTTCACTTGGCGTCAGTCCTTGATAGTGTTGCCCGATACACGCCAAGTGCATGGGAACACCTGCTTCCGTGGCGATGCCGACGGTTGCGTTAGCCTTCTTGCCCTTGGCTTTCGCTTCAGCGCCTTGGGCCAAGATCCCTTTGGCTGGAAAGAAGAAGCGTTTGCCGCGCTCTGATAAGACCTCAAATACCATTGCATTTGCTGATTTTATCGCATTATTTGCGACTTCTGCTAATGGATTAAGGGCAACTTGGGGCTGACTAGACATGGGTGAACTCCTTGCTGGGGACCGCAGGTCCCTAACGCGCTGTAACGCGGGGGCACGACATAGGGCTGGTAGGCGCCGAAGGCAATCAAAGACTGTGCAGGCATGCGTACCTATTCACTTAGCACACTGTTTCCTCGCTCTCTCCGTACGACTACTCGGTTCCTAACGCTCGCTTTGGGCTGCTTGCTCGTGCTCAGTAGTTGTGGCGGACCACGAGCCACACTCGTTCCCATCAAAGAAGCTTTACGCGATACCCGCGTCATGCGTTTGGAAATCGTGAACGTCTACAATAATAAAAATTTGGATTACACCACAGAATTTCACGTATCGCACGTTATTGATGCCACGGTTTTAGATGGGCCAAATAATCTCATCGGTCAACCCATCGTATTGCCGTATGATTTATTTAATGTCGCCAAACCACCGCCATTACCCGGAGAAACAGTGATCGTCGCACCAGCTGATTGGGTGAAGCGTAATTCAGCCGGAAAAGCCCGCGAGTTTGGGCAATAATTTAAAAAGCTTTCGCACACCAAGAGGCTCGTGGACTCTCCTTGCCTCCCCCACTCGCTCAGCTAGCTTGCCGCCCATGTTTACGCACGTCGTCGTCGTAGCCACCTGACTGATCGCCGACCTGCGTTAATCTGAGCAGGGCGGCCGAATGGTCGCCCTGTTGTCGTTTATAAACTTGTGCCTCGCCCCGCACGAGTGGATGTGAAGGATAGTCCATGACCAGCGAATTGCCGAAGTCCTATGAAGCCGCCCACGTGGAAGCGGATGTGTACCAGCGCTGGGAACAGGCGGGCTGTTTTCAGGCCGGTGCCGGTAAACAGCCCGGCAAACCCACCTACACCATTGCCATACCACCACCGAATGTCACCGGTGTATTGCATATGGGACATGCATTAAATAACACATTGCAAGATACGCTCATTCGTTGGCGACGCATGCAAGGCTACGATACACTGTGGCAACCGGGCATGGATCATGCGGGCATTGCGACGGAATCCGTGGTCGCGAAACAAATTCAAGATAATCAATCTTTTATCGATGAATTAAAAGTAGCAGGAATTCTTCCAGAAAATCCGCCTGATAAAGCAGCAACAAAAACTGAAACGGGATATGACCGCGATCAATTTGGTCGTGAATCTTTTTTGAAAGCCGTGTGGTTTTGGAAAAATAAATCCGGCGGCACCATTGTTCATCAATTACGCAAATTAGGCTCGTCATGTGATTGGTCGCGTGAACGCTTTACCATGGACGATGGTTTATCAACCGCCGTACGCACCATGTTTGTCAAGTTATATGATGAGGGATTGCTCTACCGCGGCACGCGTATGGTGAATTGGTGCCCCGTGCAAAAAACCGCACTGTCCGATGATGAAGTGGAATCAATCGAGAAAAGCGGCTTCTTATGGAAACTCCGTTATGATTTTACCGAACCACAACCAGCAATTGGTAATGACGAATTAGACGCTGCCACCGGTGGTGGGAAATATATTATTGTTGAAACAACGCGTCCAGAAACATTTTTCGGTGATACGGCAGTTGCCGTCAATCCAGACGATCCACGCTATAAACATTTAATTGGGAAAACAATTCGTCTCCCGATAATTGGTAGAGAAATTCCCATCGTTGGTGATGAACATGCGAATCCTGAAAAAGGGTCCGGTGCGGTTAAAATTACTCCAGCACATGATCCCAATGACTACGAAGTTGGCAAACGTCATAATTTACCACTTATTCAATGCATTGGCTTTGACGGATTAATGACCAAAGAAGCCGCGCATTATGCTGGCATGGATCGATTTGCTTGTCGCAAAGCACTGCTCAAAGAATTTGAAGCCAGCGGCGTTTTACTTGGCGCGACTGATATTCGTCATGCTGTTGGACATAGTTATCGTTCCAATGCGCCGATTGAGCCAATGGTCACTGAACAATGGTTTGTTAAAATGGGACCACTTGCTGAACGTGCCGTAAAAGAAACACGCAACGGTAAATTACATTTTCATCCGGAACGCTGGACCAAAGTGTATGAACAATGGCTAGATAATGTCCGCGATTGGTGTGTATCGCGACAAATTTGGTGGGGGCATCGCATTCCCGCCTGGCACTGTGATGCCTGTCATAAAATAACCGTCGCTATTGAAATACCAAACGCCTGTCAGCATTGTAGCGCTAGCACCATCACGCAAGATCCTGATGTTTTAGATACGTGGTTCTCGTCCGCATTATGGCCGTATTCTACACTCGGTTGGCCTGACTGGGAAAGTGCGGCTAAACATTATTTTCCCACCAGCACCTTGGTAACTGATCGGGGTATTATTTTCTTCTGGGTCGCACGTATGGTAATGACCTCATTATTTGTCAATGACGTTCGACCTTTTGATGATGTGTTTATTCATGGCACCGTGCTGGATGAACGCGGCGTCAAAATGTCGAAGTCGCTCGGTAATGGTATTGATCCGATTATTATGATTGAAGGTGGCACGCAGACGTATTTAGGAAAAGAATATACAACCCCAGGCTATGGCGCCGACGCCGTTCGCTACACCTTGCTGGATATGACCACCGAAGGACAAGATTTAAAATTGTCCCCGACAAAATTCGAAACTGGGCGTAATTTCGCTAATAAAGTTTGGAATGCGGGTCGTTTCGTGTTGATGAATTTAAGCGAACGTCCGCTGCCAGCAGCTCCAACGGCTACGGCATTAGCAGCATTGCCATTAGGGTTTCCTGAACGCTGGATTCTTGATCGCTTACAAGGTGCCATTGAAGAATGCACGCATGCATTATCAGCGTGGCGATTTAATGATTACGCGAATGGCGCTTATCGCTTTTTCCGCGATGATTTATGTGATTGGTATGTGGAATGGGCTAAACGACAATTTAAAGCCGGCGGCACCGACGCTGATATCGCCGCACAAGTATTATCGTATTGTTTTGATCGGGTGCTGCATTTGTTGCATCCCGGCATGCCCTACATCACTGAATATTTATGGCAAATTCAACAAACCACGGTCGGCGGACAATCCTGGGATGGTCGTTATGTGATGACTAATGCCTGGCCAGAAATTGAAAATAATTTACGAACCGATGGTGCTGCAGCACGCATGGCAGAATTACAAGCGATTGTCGTTGCCGTGCGTAATGTGCGTAATTTAGTCAGCTTGGCCGATAGTGTTGCACTCGAAGTTACCGTCGACGCTCCTGATCAAGAAAAAGCGACAGCATTACAGGTGGACTGTGATTTTATGACAAATCGCGCTAATGCATCAACGCTCGTCGTTGCCGCTAAAGCGACTAAACCAGCGCAATCAGTAACCACCGTGGTCGGTGCGCTGAAAGTCTACATTCCACTTTCGGGTCTAGTCGACCTCGCGAAATTAAAAGAACAATTAACCAAGCGAGCCGCCGCTTTAGAAAAATCAATTACAGGTAAAGAAGGCCGCTTAGCGAATGCGGATTACGTTGCTCGTGCCCCAGAACAGCAGGTCGCTGAAACGCGTGCGATGTTAGCCACAGAAATAATCGAACTCGCAAACATACGTGAGACGCTCGGTGACCTCTAATATGAAATTGAAAGTTACTATTATATTAATCGGTATAATAGTAACTCTTCTCATTGGGTTTGGCATTTATTTCTACAAGATGCCCTACCCACTAGAAAAGTTTTATCATGCTTCCGTACATGGACCTACTATTAGCGGTGGGTTGACCACTGCTGATTATAATAAAATGTGGAGACTCACTAATGATAAGCGATCATTTTATGAATTGCCACTTGAAGCAAAAAAAGAAGAAGATGGCAGCATCATTTTAAAGACTTTACGCTACTCCAATGATAATAATGCGGGTGGTAATACGTATCTTTTTGAAAAAAAAGGTGATGAATGGGCACTGCTCCCCGATATAGGGGGATGGGGAAGAGCTCGTAGCGGTACAAGGCGCGCAAAAACTTACTATTAATTGTTATCAATCAGCTACATTGATCATAAAAAACGTCGTTTTTACGTCTCTCTACGCGTTTTGTTGATAGTAAGGTTGCATGAATTCTTAGAAAGATTTTCGCTTAGCTGTCGTATTATCATCAACAATATCCACCCGGTATCTACCGGATGCTGACGGTGATCTGGAATCACGTCAGCAACTGACGGATAGCAAAACCCCAACAACTTACATTTTTACATAAGTACACTTATGTAAATTTTTCGAACCAATCGTCACCCGAAAGGAGACGTTTATGCGTATCATTCCCTACATCCTAACCTTCACCATGGGAATCACTTTGATTCCAGCGGCTTGGTGCGGCGAGACTGTCACCTTAGAACAGGTACCCACTCCGGTTAAAATGAAGATAAATTCAGAATTAAAAGGTGGTTCTGTTACCAGGATAGAAAAATCTAGCAATAAAGGCGGACATGCGCTCTTTATTGCTAAAATCAAAGTAGATAATCAAGAAAAAACACTCACGCTCAATGCTGATGGCACTGAGGTGCATCCAGATGATGATAAAAAGCACAAGAATAAAAAGAAAAAGTAGACTAATAAATTTAACGAAAGTAAAATGCTTCTAACACATGACATTGCTGTGATGTGTTAGAAGTGTTTTTTAAATATGCATCACAAGTTGTTAAATGCGTGTTTCATTAATAAGATGCCTTTTATTGAGGTAATTTTGTTCATGCTGCAGTCATACAGTACCTAAGTACTAGCTGAACAATCAGATATAGACGCTAGAAATATGCTACCCGTTATCAGCTAGTCCCCATTGTTTAACAATTGGGTTAGCGTTTTTCGTCTTATTAGCCACGTGCACATACGTTGGCCTAAGATTTTTTTTAGCAAACAAATATATGCATTTATCACTAAATCTTCTTTATATCAGCTACCAATTACAATGCGCACGATGCTAAGATCAGCATTACGTTTAGTTCTCTTTTGGCGAACACGATTGTTCGCTGCCGTATTCGTTTGCCTACTTATGAGCAGTTGCACCACCTATAGGCAACAACCGCTGTCTGCTGCACATATGGCAGAGCAATTTTTGGAACGTCGACTCGACAACCCTGATTTACTTACTTTTGTTCAGGCCAATTCAGCGTCAGAACAAGCCCAGCAGCAAATTCAAATATGGCATCTAAATCAACTGACTCTTGCAGCACTTTATTATCACCCTGATTTAACCGTTGCACGCAGTCAGTGCACCGTTGCACTTGCTGGTCAAATCACCGCTAAAGAAAGACTGAATCCAACACTGGGATTTACACCTGGATTTAATAGCTCCTCTCCAAGTGACATCACTCCGTGGATTTTCGGACTTAATTTTGATATTCCGATAGAAACTGGTGGCAAACGTGGTTATCGCATTGCTCAAGCACAAGCGCTTGCGCAAGCCGCAAATCTACAATTGGCTATTACTGCTTGGGCTGTGCGCAGTCGTCTACATTTCGCTTATTTATCATTAGCCATAACCAAACAACAACAATTACTTGCGCAACAACTTATTGAAACAGTAGAGAAACAATTAGCAGATACCAAACAAAGTATCATACTTGGGAATAATGCACCTTATGAATTAACCCAACTACAAAGTACACATGCACAAGCCGTGCAAAGAAACATTATTGTACATGGTCAGTTAGAGGTCGCACTCGTGCAATTAGCAGATGCAATTGGCATTCCCAGCACGCAGCTATCGCTCGATCAATTGGATCTTTCCCTACCAGAGACGCCTTCGCTCACTTTATCAACCGTTCAAAAAAAGGCACTTATTGGTCGGCCTGATATGATTGCTGCCTTAATGACCTACCAAGCATCCGAAGCAACATTACAATTAGAAATAGCTCAACAGTATCCAGATGTTCATTTAAGCCCAGGTTATAGTTATGATCAAGGTGAAAATAAGTGGGAACTTGGTTTATCCATAAGCTTACCAATTTTTAATAATAACGATGGCCCCATTGCGGAGGCTACGGCACGTCGCAATGAACAGGCGGCTCACGTGCTCAGCTTACAGGCTCGTATTGCCGGAGAATTAGCAACAGCATTTACTACCTATCAAAATGCACAGCACATGTTCATCACAGCACAAGATTTTGCGACAGCTATAGCGAAACAACAAACAAATATTACTCAACAAATTGAACACGGTGTCTTACCTAAAACTGCACTGCATGAAGGCATCATTAATAATATTCAAGCACAACAACAGGTATTAGAAAGCC
>JAHEDF010000619.1 GCA_024641365.1 Planctomycetota bacterium
AGCCAGAAAAAATTAACGTCGTGCGTAAGACCTAAGCCTTTTTGTAGTCCTGAGATAAACATACCTCTCAAGTTATCACATCCGATCACGCCAGACTTCCGGACTTCCGGACTTCCGGACTTCCGGACTTCCGGACTTCCGGACTTCCGGACTTCCGGACGCTGATCGACTTCCGGACGCTGATCGACTTCCTCACTCAATTGCTTCCATTCCCATTAACATACGTGATCCTTCCGTCCTGTCGCTAAAGCCTTTCTACGTCTGAATCTTATGCTCACGTCATCTCACCAATTACGATTTGTGCGCAGCGGCTTCTCACTCGTCGAGTTGCTGGTGGTGATCAGTATTATTGCCGTCATGACGGGACTCGTGGTCAGTGGACTCTTCCGCAATCGCGACAGCAATCGTTTAGTCGCAGCCGAGCAGATGTTGGTAGACACTATTCGCCAAGCGCGACACACCGCACGCTCAACCAGTTCACCGGTAGAATTACGCATCATTCCCGTCATGGCAGGTGACAATGTGGTAGCCACGCGCATCAGTGGCGTCACGCGTGTTCCTATTTGGGGAGAAACATTTGATGGCGATGGTCGTGTGCTGCCAGCAACGGATACGAATCTCGGTTTAATTGTTGGTCGCAGTGGCAATGGATGGATGCCAACTCAAAATAATCCCGTTAAACCGTATATATTTGAAAGAGGACAGGCATTAGTCCGCGGAACGCGCAGCGAAGGGTTTTACATTGCCTGTCAGATTCGACCGCCAATCGCTGAAGTTGGTCGTGTTATTCCTATCATATTAATTGGTGATGATGATAAATTTGAATCAAGCCAATGTGGATTATCATTAACGGGCACCTCGCTTAATGCACACATTACTACCTGGCACATAGAGGGATGGGTACGTGGACCAGATAATATGGTTTTTGTGTCATCACTTAATAAAGACGATCGACCTGTCGTTAATGATCAAGTTGAAGAAAATCTTAATAAATCGACAGCACTGCATGAAGGGCATGCCATTTTAGCACCTGATCGCTGGGTTGAGCTGGGTTTATTATATGATGGTGAACGTCTGATGTTATTTGCTGATGGTCGTCGTGTCGCCGTTCATCATGGCGACGTCCCAAATGGAATAGCCGAAGGAAACACTGTTTTTATTGGACAAAATACTCCGCCCATTGCTGACAATACAATGCCGCCAGAAACCTATTATGCCAATTGTCCCATGGACGATGTCCGCTTATATCGTTTAGGCACCAGCGATGTCGGAGAACTTCCAGGTAATATTGTGTTAGTGCCAGGAATTAATCAGAAACCGGATGAATCACTTGGTTATCGTATTTTATGTCATGGTGACGGGCGCGTTGAAGTCTATAAAGATTATGATGAGAATAAGCGCGCACTCAATGATCGCTTAACCGGACAATTAAAAACCCAGCAAGACGATGCGACGCTCACATTGGCGCAACAACTCACACCCGGAACATTACAATACGCAAAGATTCAAATCGGACTTGATGGTAAAGTGATCAGCTCGTTGGTTCGTGCAGGACAACAGCAATGAGTAATTTTTGCATGCAATATGGTATCCGCATACAAAACCAGCGTGGTGGTGCTGCGTTAATTATTGCTGTGGTCATTTTAGCCGGGTTATTAATGCTCGGCTTACCATTTTTATTTACGCAATCTGGGAGTTTATCCGGCACGCGCAGTTATGCGCATGATCGTTTAGCCGTTGTTGGACAAGACTCTGCGCAAAACATGGGTATTGCAGCAGCTGCCAGTGCCTTACGACCACGTTGGCAAGATCGTAGAGAACCTGGTTTTCATGATAATTGGACAGCCTTATATGAGGGGCTAGGCGGTAATACGCCCAACTCCGCTATTCGTCGCATTAATCCAAACCGTATCGCACTGGATACGCGCCAAAATACTTTTGCTTTTACTGAAAATAGCCCAGCTATTGTTGGTGTTTTTATTGAAGATGAGAGCGGAAAATTAAATCCGAATTTTTTAGATACCGGCGCATGGGCTGCATTATTTCGTGCCGTCGGTATTGCCGATTGGGAAGATGGTTCAACGGTACCATTAAATCCACTGCATGGGCAATTAGCCAGTACCCTAGCCAGACTGCGTTATAATTTACCCGATGGTCGCATCACCCAAATTGAACAATTATTACTCGCTGTTCCCCCGCTTGATGTACCTAATCATCGCCCTGGTTTAACGCGCACTGAACTTGGTTTACTAGCACCACATTTATCAGTCCATGTACGCGGTCTTGGCCGTGGTGGATTAATTGATTTAGGCACGGTCATTGATCGCAGTTCAAATGCCGGATTAACCCGCTCAGCGCTCGACAGCATTGCG
>JAHEDF010000620.1 GCA_024641365.1 Planctomycetota bacterium
TCATCGACAGCTCCTATTTGGCAAGCCTGACGGAGGGTTTCCTCATCTTTCATATCTAATCTAGCAAGCGTAGCTAATATTTGTGACAGGCGTTCAGTGCCATTTAAAATGCTTTTGGTAATGCCATATCCGACCGCTACTTTTTGCTCTCTGATCCAAGCCAGAATTTGTTCACAGGCATGCGCTATCCGTTCGACATTTTCCAGTTGGAAAAATGACGAACAGCCTTTCAGCGAGTGAAGGCTACGAAAACAAGATTGTATAGCTTCGTGATCTTCCGGGTTTTTTCCAAGAGCTAGCAGCGCCTCTTCGGCAGCATCCATGTGGTCCCTTGCTTCGGTAAGGAACAGCAGGAATAACCCATCATTATCTGTGTCGAAATCCCCCATGGTAACCTCAGAAACGCCGTAAGGTGTCGTTGTCTTCGTGATCATCCGGTAGTGGCAACGCTTTATGCGCGTTGTCGTCACGGTCATTTTCATTATGGGCATTAGCGGTCACAAAACGATCGTTCGATTTAAGTTTTACGGGTTGGCGGTTATTACCATTAGCGTATCCGCTGCTGTGACTATTGGCATGTCCATTCGTATGTAAGTGACCACGCAGATCTAATTTTCGACGCTGGTGATCTAACTTTTCACTCGATTCGTTGTGAGAATCGGGCGTATTTTTTGCTGAATTATTTGCGTTGCGCACCATCGTTTCCAACGCGGTTACGACATTTAATAAAGAGTCAGCTTGTCGTGACAATTCAGATCCGAGTGCAGAATTTTCCTCAGCGCTAGCAGCATTTGATTGCGTGGTTTGATCCATTTGTCGAACGGCCTTAGCAATTTGCCCAATACCGCTATTAATTTCACGACTGGTACCAGCAATTTCAGAAACTAAATCATTTACGCGGCGAGTAGCTGTGGTCATTTCACTAACAACTTGAATAACATTTTTAGATAGGGTAACGCCGTTCTCTGCGCTTGAGACACTTTGTTCAATCAGATCAGTCGTATTGCGAGCTGCTTCACCAGCGCGTTGTGCTAAATTGCGAACCTCTTCAGCGACGACTGCAAATCCTTTACCGGCATCACCTGCACGGGCAGCTTCAACTGCTGCATTGAGTGCAAGTAAATTGGTTTGGAAGGCAATTTCATCAATTGTTTTAACAATTTTAGCCGTGCGATCGGCATTCTCTTTAATTTTTGAAATCGCACTGGCTAACTCTGCAATTGCCTTTGCACCACGTTCACCAGTTTCACGGGCTTGAGTCGCCACTTGTGTAGTGCTTTCCGAATTGGCACTGGCTTGGCGAACTTGGCCAGAAATTTCTTCAATACTGGCAGAGGTTTCTTCTAATGCAGCGGCCGTTTCGCTGGTGCCATCAGCCAATGATTGTGATGCCGTAGAGAGGTGACCACTCGCATTAGCCGTTTGGGAAGCAAAGAGCGACAGATCATCAATAATGCGACGTAAGCCACGGTTTATGGAAAATGCACTTACCAGCGTGGCAGTTAATCCACCAAATAATCCGCCAAAAATGAGCACTAGCAACATCAATTTAGAATTATCAGCGCTCTTCTTTGCATTAGCGATTAATTTTTCTTCTGAGGTAATGGCGCTGTTCATCAATCCATCAGACAGGTCAATTACATTGCCGAGTAATGGACGATCAATGCCTTTAACAATATTATCGACAGAATCTAATCCACCCGCATCGCCTTCTTTATAACTAGCCAGTGCATTTGTATATTTTTCTACGAGTTGTTCATGTTCAGTTTTGAGCAAGTTAATTTTTGTTGCTACTGTCGGATTAATTTTTTCGACATAGGCAATCGCACTTTCCAATTCTCCTTGCATAACAAGGCCGTTTTCCTTGAAGGAAGTGAAATATTTTTCTTTCATTTGCGGGTCGTCGCCGAGCATGAGGGTATTTTTCCATTCACGCATTTGTTGAACAAAGTCGGCTTTAGCTCGTAAAAGAGCCATAGCGGCTTGGTTATGCTCATGACTTTCCAACATGGATTGCTGGATGTCTGCTTCTGATGCTGATGTGGCTTGATAGAGCCAAATACCGATGCTGGCGTTCAAGGCGATTAACGCTGAGAAGCCAAGGGCAATTTTCGAGGATATCTTCATGGGAGCTCCGTTTTAATGTTGTATTTAAAATAAGGGTTATTGTTATATGAGCGGAATCAGGTTTCAGTCAAAATACAGTCAATATCGAGCAGGATGCGGAGACGTCCTTGGCTTTTCGAAATCGCGGCAATATATTTAGTGTCGATGGTCATCCCGTAAGAGGGCGGGGTTTCAAAATCTTCTTCTGTCACTTTTGCAACTTCTTTAACGCGATCGACCGCGACACCGATCGGTGAATGATCGG
>JAHEDF010000621.1 GCA_024641365.1 Planctomycetota bacterium
TATCCAGCATTGAATATGGCAACGGTGCAAAATAGCTCCTCACAAGCGATTGTTATCTTATCTGCCGGCAGAATTAAACATGCGGACGAATACGGTGGTGGAGACGTAGCTGGCGACAATACATTCGGCCGCTTGCTTTATGGCGCCAAATTACATCAGCTCACACATCTTCCGGTTTTAGTCAGCGGTGGATTAGCAGATGAAAAAAACATACCTTTGGGCCAGCTAATGGCACAGGAGCTACACAATAATTTCGGCATTGAAGCCAGATGGCAGGAAAATAAAAGCAAAAATACTGCGCAGAATGCGAGATTTAGTTACGAGATACTCTTAAAAGAAAATATTAACCAGATATTTCTGGTAACTGATGCCTGGCATATGAACCGCGCTGTGTACATATTTGAAAAACAGGGGTTTGTTGTAACGCCTGCACCAACACGCTTTAAAGGCCTTAACCAGGGCTCATTTGATATTGAGTTTGATGATTTTTTACCCGATGCCACGGCACTAAAGCACAGCTATTATGCCTTACATGAATTGATTGGACTGATCTGGTACAAAGTACGTTATTGAGATTCAGATTTACTGCTATCGGTTGCTTCTGTTTTAGCTTTTTCTTTAACTACTTCGACTGGTTTTTTATTCAATAAACCCGTCTGTTCGTCAGAAGACGTTTTTGATGATTCCGGTGATTGCTCTGAGCTAACCTGATTTTTGGCTTTTTTAACAGCCGCTGTCGCCTCGACCAAAGCTCTTTCAATGTTTTTAATTACATTATTAAAATTAAACGGTTTTACAATAAAACCTGAAGCACCGCGTTCAAGCGAAGTCGTGACGTGTTCCGATGTTGCATCACTGCTAATCATTACCACCTGTGTTATTGGAAATTCGGATTTAATATTGGTCAACACATCCAGACCACTGACGCCCGGCATAGTAATATCAAGCAACACAATTGCCGGCTTATGTTTTATAAGCAGCTCCATCGCTCGTTTTCCATCCGCTGCCTCACCGACCACTTCATAACTTGCATCGCGCAACAATGCACGTAATGCAAGACGAATATCCTGATCGTCATCGACGATAAGTACTCGTTTTAATATATTCAGTTTTTTTTGCTTCATAGCTGTTCCCGATGCCTCTGAGAAAATATCGACACCTGTCGCATTTTTATTAACAAAAATTCAACTTTTTTTTAACAGCAGAATAAAAACCAATTTTAGAATCACTTACATAAAAAAGGGAAGATCCGCTAAGAATCTCCCCTGCTTTACAAGTGGTTTGATCAGGCGTTCTTATAAATTTCTGAACCCGATTTCAAAAATTGAACAGATTTTTCTTCCATTCCCTGTTTCATCGCGGTTTCCACATCTGTTCCCAGTTTTGCCGCATAGTCGCGAACATCCTGAGTGATTTTCATGGAACAGAAATTCGGACCACACATTGAACAAAAATGCGCTACTTTATGCGCCTCTTTGGGCATGGTTTCATCGTGATATTCTCTGGCTCGATCAGGATCTAATCCAATATTAAACTGATCTTCCCAACGGAATTCAAAACGGGCTTTTGACATCGCATTGTCACGAATTTGCGCGCCCGGATGCCCTTTGGCCAGGTCCGCGGCATGTGCCGCAATTTTATAAGTGATGATGCCTTCTTTGACGTCGTCACGATTAGGTAAACCTAAATGTTCTTTCGGCGTTACATAGCACAACATCGCGCAACCATACCATCCGATCATGGCGGCACCGATGCCTGACGTTATATGGTCGTAACCCGGCGCAATGTCAGTGGTTAAGGGGCCTAAGGTGTAAAAAGGTGCTTCGCCGCATTCTTCAAGCTGCTTGTCCATGTTGACTTTGATCATGTGCATAGGCACATGACCGGGGCCTTCAATCATGGTTTGCACATCATGTTTCCAGGCGATTTTGGTTAGTTCACCCAATGCTTCCAGCTCACCAAACTGCGCTTCGTCGTTAGCATCAGCAATTGAACCCGGACGTAAACCATCACCCAAAGAAAACGACACATCATAGGCTTTCATGATTTCACAAATATCTTCAAAATGGGTATAGAGGAAATTTTCTTTATGATGGGCCAGACACCATTTGGCCATGATCGAACCGCCACGGGAAACAATTCCGGTGACTCGTTTAGCAGTTAAAGGTACGTGGCGTAGTAAAACACCCGCATGAATGGTGAAATAATCCACGCCCTGCTCAGCCTGTTCGATGAGCGTGTCGCGAAAAATTTCCCAGGTCAAATTTTCAGCTTTACCATTTACTTTTTCCAGCGCCTGATAAATCGGTACCGTTCCAATCGGTACAGGTGAGTTACGAATGATCCATTCGCGTGTCTCATGAATATTTTT
>JAHEDF010000144.1 GCA_024641365.1 Planctomycetota bacterium
GGTAAGAGGTGGCCAGTACACACTCACTAAAAATATTTGTCCAGATCATAATGATGTTGGCCATAGATAGATGAATACCTAACGCTGAGTCCTTATGGCACCTCCACTGTCTCTTTCACAAACCAAGCGAGCGGATGAACTACCGTTGTCTAAGCAACCGTCTTTATCCCGCTCTTTGCCCATGACCAAACGACATAATTCAGACATGACTCACGATGATGCGGCATTGTTAGACGCTTATCGTGGTGGCGATGATGAGGCCTTTTCAACATTAGTTCGGCGCTACCAATTTTTAGTCCTTAATGCCTGTCGTCGACAAACCGCCACTGCTGATGTTGATGATTGCGTCCAAGCTGTTTTTGTGGTGCTCGCCCGACGACCTCAATCTGCATTACGTGCACCTGCATTAGCCGCGTGGTTACACCGTGTCTGTCATTTTGTTTGTCGCGATGCACGACGAGCAGCCAAACGACGTGGTGCGGCTATGGCACATGTAAAAAATATACCACATACCTCAGATCCATCGACCGTTCACGTAGCACATGTCGTCACATTATTAGACAGTGCACTGTTATCGCTTGCGGAAAAACAACGTGCGGCGGTTTTATTGCATGCGGAAGAAAATTCCGCACAAGAAATTGCGCAACGGCTGGGCATCACCGCCGCAAATGCCTATAAATTAACAGAGCGCGGATTAGAAAAATTACGGAATTATTTAACTCGTCGTGGTGCGGTTATCAGCACAACGGGGTTGGTTGCCTGTCTCGGTACACAAACACTTAATGCAGCAACTCCTGTCATTTCTTCCGCACCTACTTTATTAGCATTATCAAATTCAACAAACGCCACTATTTTGGCACAAGGAGCGTCTATGCAATTAACTTTCGTTACGGTGAAAACTGTCATGCTTACAACCACATTATCTTTAATTGTCGGAGCTTCTATACTTATGGCAGCTGATGTGGTTAATAAACCTGCTGATCCTCCTGGCAAGGACGTGGAGGTTGTAGATGAATTCAGGGTGTCTGTTGATTTTCAGGATCTCGATATTGAAGACACTGTTGATTTTATTAAGAGAATTAGCGGAATTACTCTAACAGTAGATAAATCTTTAAAAAATAAATCGGTGACTATTAAAATGGAGGACGCAAAAATTAGTGAAATGTTATTGCTAATTGCAAAATTACTGGGCGGGGAATTGGTAAAAGATGCAAATGGAAATTATTCAATCGTTTCAGCAAAAGAAACAGCCACTAAAGAAGCCCCTAAAAAAGAAGAGACTGAAGCGCCGCCTACTAAACAAGAAATAGACTTTTCAAAATACTCGCCAATTACCCTGCGCGTGGAGGGTATGAATTCACAATTTATTGCTGGTTGGATTGGAAAAATGACTTCTACCACAATTGATGTTGATCCAACACTTTATAATATTAATATATCGGTTAATTTCAACGACTTAGATTTTGGCAGTGCGTTAAAACAATATGCCGAAAAAATTGATGGTAAATTAGAGGCTGTACCTGACAAAGTCGATCATTTTAGAATCGTTCCCAATCCACCTCCTGCACCAAGCGCAAATCAATAATAAAGGCGTCGCTAAATTTTAGACTTGGCGCAGGTTGAAACGACGACTTAGTTTTTATTCCTGAGGCGCTGCCTTTTTATCTTCAGCTTTATCTTCTTTTTGCGCGTCCTTTTTATCTTCAGCTTTTTTCGAGCGCTCTTGTGCTTTGCGGCGAATTTCAGCACGGGTCAGATTTAAACGTGCTGGCCATTCAAATTTGGGTTGATTAATCGGGTCGTAACCAGCCATGTGGCCGTTTAAGCGCGTCAGTGGTTTGGTGTATTCTAATTTCGTATCACCAAAAACTTCTAAACACATCGCTGCTAATCCTGGGTCATATTCATATAATTCTTCGCGCGTGTCGACGTGATTATGATCATGATCTGGTGGGCGGTTATTATTAAACCATGACTGTACGCCTTCCGCAAAATATTCGTGATGATTCGTTGCCGCATATTTTCCGGCCCATAATCCAGCAGCCATGGCTTTGTCATAGGTGGCTTTTAAGCGATCATCGAAAGTCGGATCGACATTCACCATCCCGCGTAAATGAATGTTGTGAGCAAATTCATGGATTAAGATATTTTCCTTTTCGTACGGATCACCGGGATAGCACAGTAAATTTTCTTCGCCGCAGGTACAATACGGATCGGTTTTTGAACCACCTGTACCCCGCGCGCGCGCGTCCCAATAATCTTTTGGTTTGAAATGGGCAAATTCAGGCAAATCCGTGGTGAATTCATTATAGGCAATAACCAAAAATGCTGAGCCGCTAGCGACCATGGCTTTTCTGACGTCGGGACGATGCGCCAACATTTGATCAATAAGAAATGCGGCTTCTTTTAAAGCATAATCATTTACCGTGCCAGACGCGAGAATTGGATAGCCACTCGCATCGCAATATTTTTTGTAAAACGGATTCGCTTTGAGTGAGGCGGGTGGAGCGGTTACCACATATTGTTGGTCAGCTGCGCTTAGATATTGTGATGACAAGGAAATAATAAGTGTGCAAAAAATAGCCGTTAATTTTTGAGCCCGCATTGAATTTATCACGTCATGGTTCCTAATGGTTTTGTTTGATTGAGTAAGCGAGACGATGGAACGTCAGCATCCTTGCAAAGCAAAGATGGCAATAATTGATAATGCATATCATACCGCTCGCCATTGGCATTGCTGCGGACAACCGCTTGCCTTTCTGAGACAAACCTTTTCCTAGTGACGCCTGATAAAGGGAATTCTTCATAATATTATTTATTCATGTTTGTATACGAGATTGATTTCATGGTATAAATAAGTCCCGTTGGGACTTTTTCTCAAATTGGACAATTATTTATTGTTTGGCTGTTGCCCTTTTTATTTAAAATACAAAACCCGAACGCCAAATGGCGTTCGGGTTTTACGTGTAAACCATTGTGAGAAATTTTATTTTTTTGCTAAACGCGCTGAACGTTTGGCGTGCACGCGTAGTGGCAACGCTTGCAGGCGGATAAAGCCGGTTGCGTCACTTTGGTCGTAGGCACCACCATCGGCTTCCATGGAAGCGATTGCTGCATCATATAAAGAATGTTCGCTTTCGCGGCCAATGACTCGGACGTTGCCGCGATCTAATTCTAAGTACACACGACCGGTTACATGGCATTGGCTGGATTTGAGGAAGGCGTTGAGCGCTTCCATTTCTTCGCAGTACCAGAAACCAAAGTAAGCCATTTGTGCAAAGCGCACGGCTAATTGATTTTTCGTATGTAATAAATCGCGACTGACGGTGAGCGATTCTAAATCCATATGGGCTTCAATTAAAATGGTGCCGCCTGGAGTTTCATAAACACCGCGTGATTTCATGCCGACAAAGCGGCTTTCAACCATATCAATACGACCGATGCCGTGCTTATAGCCAATTTCATTTACAAAGGACAACAACGCTGCTGGTTTCATTTTCTTGCCATTAACCGCAACAGGAACACCTTCGATGAAATCGATACTAATTTTTTGACGCTTCGCTTTGACTTGTGATAACGGCAAGGTGCGTTGGAACATGGTATCTAACGGACGCGTGGCAGGATCTTCTAACATGCCTGCTTCAAAACTGATGTGCAGTAAATTGTCGTCTGACGACCATGGTTCTTTTTTATTCGCTTTGACTGGGATGCCCCATTTTTTCGCGTAAGCGATACATTCTGCGCGACCTTTGATTTCGCTGTTAAATTCTGGGTCACGCCACGGAGCAATAATTTTTACTCCTGGTAATAATGCATAGGCGGTTAATTCGAAGCGAACTTGGTCGTTTCCTTTTCCCGTTGCGCCGTGGGCAATAAATTGCGCTTTTTCTTTCTTAGCAATATCAACCATGCCTTTGGCAATAATTGGTCGTGCTAAGCTGGTGCCTAATAAATAGCGGCCTTCATATTTTGCATTCCAGGCAATGGCTGGGAATACAAAGTCGCGCACAAACTCTTCCTGCATATTCCAGACGTAGCATTTTTTAGCACCGCTGTTCAATGCTTTCTTTTCTAAATCGGTATATTTTTCTTCTTGGCCAACGTTGGCACAAAAACAAATAACCTCATATCCCTTTTGCTCTAACCAACGTACTAACACTGATGTGTCTAAACCGCCAGAATAGGCGAGCACGACACGGTCTTTTTTCGTGGTGCTGGTGGCACGTGGTGATGCCGCCGTATGAGTTTTGCGACCAGCAGATTTTGAAGCGGTTTTGGCCATGAGGCATCTCCTAGCAGGGTGCTGAATAAGCACACTGCGGGGGTTGAAGGGGGCGGTCTGGCCCCCTTTGTTAAGAGCCAGATGAGAAAAAATCAAAAATAATTGCAATTTTAATTGCTTCTGATTTTTTCTCATCCTAACAGTCTGCTGCATGGCAGCAGACTGTTAGGTAAACGGGGCGCGGAGCGTAGAGGACTCTGCAGCGACGGGAAGAGGCAGGCCCTTTCCATACTGCAATGAACACATCACCACGTGCATTCACCAAACGTGTCTTGCGTCGTAGACTATCATGGTGAAAATTCTGAGATGCGTTTGACTTTTTTACGACATGGTCCAGCTGTCGATCCTGAAAAGTGGTCGGGAACGGATGCCGAACGACCGCTGACCGAGGCTGGTAGCGAAACAACAAAAAGCATGGTGAAAGCCAGTCACGGCCTCATCAAAGCAGTTGAGATTTGGACGAGCCCGGCAGTGCGAGCGCGGCAAACCGCAGAGATTGCCAGCGCTATTTGGAAACTCCCCATTCGCGACACCGATTGGTTGGCGCCTGGCGCGCTCACCACCGGTGAACGTGCATCGCGACTGTATGTCCATACTGATGTGGTCCTGGTCGGACATGAACCAGATTTTAGTGACTTAATCCGCTTCTTATGTGGAGCCCGAATCGAATTAAAAAAAGGCGGTATAATTATTTTAAAAGGAATTCCTCGCCAAGGTGAAATGGTTATACGCGGGTTATTTGCACCAAAACATATTCAGCGCATGACTAACGGCTGATGACAATAAAAATGGTGCACACGGGTTTTACTCATGATGTTAAGTCTGTGCGTTTTGTTGATGCGTCGTAGATTTACCCAGGAGTTTACTCGTAGTGAATCAGCCTGACACATCGTCGACTCCCATATTTACGAGTCCGTGGCAGTCTCGCTTGCGTGGCATGGTCGTAATTATTTTAGCCGTTGTGATATTTATTTTAGATGGTGCTCGATTAACAAATTTATGGCCATGTGACATTGCTTGCCAAGGTGGCGCTCACTATCAAACGGTTGCTGGTCTTTCTATTATTTGGTTTGCGCTTCTCAGTCATGCTGGGTTAATTGCATTGGCATGGCGCGATGTAAGACGTGGCGCCTGGTGTCCGTGGTTTATTCGTTATGTGTGGTTTTTAGCTGGCATATCCACGTTTTTTAGTTGGATCGCTTGGCAATTATCATTGGTTTGTATTTATTGTATTATCGTTCATGCAACTACCGCTGTTATTGTTTTATTGAGTTATCCGTTTCCTCGTTCAGTGCGTTGGTGGCAAGTAGTCTCGTGGTTAATAACTGGTCTATTAATAATGAATGCATTATTCCACCATACGGTAGTTGCTGATGTCACCGAAACAAAACCGCCAACTAATAGCCAGATTTCTGCAAACAGTATGGAAAAACGCTTAGCTGCTGATCGTGGACGCAATTATGGAAAAAGTACCGCGCCTAAAACACTAGCCGTTATCATTGATCTGACCTGTCGCCATTGTGCTGAACAATATGAACCAGTGATGGAAGCATTACAGCCAGCGATTGAAGACGGTTCCGTACGTGTTGTCGTTTATCATTTAGTACGGCCAAGTCAGCCCGCCGCATTACCGGCAACGGAATTAGCATTTGCTGCCGCTGCTGTTGGTCAGCATAAAATTGCCTTATCATTATTGTTAGGCACTAACCCGGATGCGACAGCGAGTGGATTAACCAATCGTTTAGCTGATGTCCTGGACATCGATAAATTATCATCGTTGCTAACTACCTACCACGCGGATATCAGCGCCGTTATTGCTGACGACCAGCAGTCTATTAAACAATTAGCGTTAGGGCCGCGAACACCCTCCGCTGCATTAATTATTGATGGGCGCGTTACACAAAAGTGGGGTGGTGAATTACCCGTGTCCAGTATTGTGACTGCTGTAAAATAACCATAAAATTATTAGTCGCCTTTCTCCAGCGTCGCGTGATGGAGCGTTCATGAAAAATAAACCCAGTTCGACTGCAGTCTTTGTCGCAAATGGTGTGTGGTCGGTTGGGCAACATCAACAATTTAGTTATTTAGTTCCTGATCAGATGAAAATGTGTAATGAAGCGATTGTAAAATCCGTTAATTCGCTTCTGAATATGCCGATGGGGAAAAAGCTCCTTTGTATGAAAACTGCCATGATGGAACGCTTTTCCATCCCAGGAATTTATCTTCATTTTGTTTGTCGTAAAAGATGCATTGAAGAATACGTCTGCACGGCGATTGACCAAGGTGCTGAGCAAGTGGTCATTATTGGTGCGGGTTTCGATGTGTTGAGTTTACTCATTTCAAAAAAATATCCTGACGTTCGTGTTATAGAGATTGATCATCCAGCAACGCAAGCCTGGAAAAAGGCTATTATTTCACAGGTTTTCCCTGATGAAAAAATTCATTTTATTGATCTCGATTTAACCAAAACCACCCTACAAGAACGATTGTTAGCAAGCCCTGAATATAGCGAGAGTCGCAAAACTGTTTTTGTGGCTGAGGGCCTAACCATGTATTTAGGTGAAAAAGATGTCTACGAGATGTTACAATTTGTAAAAAACCATAGTGCGCAAAAATCACCCTTTATCTTTACCTACATGGAAGAGTCACAACCGGGACAATTCCAATTTCAGAATGCAACCATGTGGACTGATCTGTGGTTGAAACTGAAAGGCGAACGTTTTACCTGGGGTGCTACTGAACCCAATCTGACAAAATTACTAGAAAATGCAGGATTTGTTTTACGAGAACACAGTACTACGGCAAACCGCCGAGAAAAATTTCTCTCGGCACATGCGGGTGTTCGATTGGCACTAGGTGAAAATATTGCGGTGGTGCATCATTTTACAGATGTATAATCAGTGAAAATTTATGACGCTGCATGGCGTAACCATACAGCGTTATAAAATGCAATCCGCAACACCTGTTCGGCGGTACGTTTCTTTAATAACCATCGGTTGGGGTAATTATCGCGGCTTTTTCTTGTTTTTCGCCGGTAGTAAAATCACCTAAATACTTTTGCACATCTTCCAATTTTTTTGCTTGGTATTTTTCCCGGTCTGCGCGCTCTTTGTCTGATAACACTAAGGTCGTTTCAAAAGACATCCATTTTTTCACTTCGCCACGCCGGTCGCTATTTGGTGTGATGGCATTAAGCCACAAACGAAATGCTGGTTGAAAAGGAACATAATTTGGCCCGCAATCACAGACGATGTCATAGGTTTTATCCGCTGCGAGTTCCGCTTTAATTACGGAAACATTTAAATGCTTGGCGTGAAATGTTTGTTTGCCGGGATCAACAACGACTTGGAACATATCTTGTCCATGTAAATTGCCGACGATTTCTTGGTTTCTCCACACGAAGAAATCCTGACCACCACCATAAGCAGTGGAAGGTCGGTGAATATTAACCAATGCTTTACCTGCAGGCGGCACATCAATACGTGCACCTGGCTCCATAAAGCGTGTGCCGCCACAACCAACGAGCGCAAAAGAGCACACGAGGGCACAGAGCATTAAAATTTGACGCATAGTATTTACTTTCTCGCTAGATGTAGCGATAGTTTGTGACGGTAGCATGGACAAATTATAGCGAAACAATTTGTTATCTGCAAGAGCACCATGTTGCAGTATGCTGTCTTGCTCCACGATGTTGCTCATGGCCAAAAAAGCACCCGCCTTTGCGTGTACCGACTGCGGCGATACCTATGCACGGTGGGCCGGTAAATGTCCAAGTTGTGGTGCAATAAATACAATTAAAGAAATTAGTTCAGCTGAAGCATCTGTTGTTGCTAAAGGACGTGAACAAGAACGAGCTGCTGCGCATTTAGAAACCGAAAGCGCTGAAGATAAAACTGCACAGCACCACCATCCTCGCTACCAATCCGGTATGCAGGAAATTGACCGTGTCTTAGGTGGCGGTTTAGTGCCGGGTGGTGTCACATTATTAGGTGGTGAACCAGGCATTGGGAAAAGCACCTTATTAGCGCAGGTTTGTGGTTTTATTGGACAGTCATTGCCAGTGTTATATGTCACTGCTGAGGAAAGTACCACGCAAGTTCGCGCTCGCCTGGAACGGTTATCTGCTCTTTCTCCACAACTTAAATTAGCAGCAACCAATGATGCAAAAACTATAGCCGGTGCGATAGCGAGTGGTGAGTATCGAATGGTGGTTGTTGATTCTATTCAATTATTAACCCTCGAAGCAATCGATGGTGAACCCGGCGGCGTGGCCCAATGTCGGGCATGTGCGGCAACTTTAGTTGAAGCCACGAAACGCTCTGGAAAAAATGGTACCTTACCAACCGCCTTAATGATTGTTGGGCATGT
>JAHEDF010000622.1 GCA_024641365.1 Planctomycetota bacterium
CACCTGTTAAATTTGATGATTTTAAGACTGAAGAAATTCAGTAACGCATATTTGATACGCCAGCGATATTCGTAGATAAAATGATTTGCCTTATGTAGTTATTTTTTTTGAAAGCATTCAACACAGAGGACACAGAGAACACAGAGGTTATACATAAATCTGAACCATTTTTTTGTAATTAATTGCAGTTATTTTAGGTAGAAAAATCTCAGATCGTCATAATGAGATAAGTAAGATTTTTTTTTATGGTAAAGTGCAATAATACTCATTGTACATCTCTGCGTTCTCTGTGTTAAAGGCTTTAAAATCATACATTCATCAAAGAAAAACCATATGCCTTAGCCGAATAGCATTGTTCCTGTGTCTTCTGTATTGAATGCTTTCCTAAAAACTAGCGTATTTCGAGGAGATAGCGTTGCCTCTACGATGTGGTTGTTGTGGTATTTGGATCTACCACAGCTCAAGAAAATTGATAAGCTGTGAGTGATGTTGTTACGAACTATTCAAACAGGTGGTTGGATAGCCTTTTTAGGTTATGCGGTATTTAGCGGTGCCGCATTTGCCTATGTTATTGATTGGCAAGTGTGGTTATTAATTGGTTCATTGGCTGTTTTAATTCTTGGCATGATTGGTCGTCACTGGGATAATCATGCAGGCCATGATCACAGTGGTCACGATCACAGCAGCCACGATCACAGCGGTCATGATCATGAACCACCAACAATTGGTGAAACGGGTGTCCATTTTTTACCACTTATTTTATTAGTGGTTATAGGACAAACTGTTTTAGGAACACATTCGTTAGGATCTGCACCAGGCATTTTAATCGCGCCGCGACCAGCATCGACCGATGTCATAATCACCGATGCTGATGGTTATCGTCAAACTGATTTATTAGCATTGCGGCATGATCCGTATTTAGCCGGTGGAAAAATTATGCTTACTGCGCGGCTTGGCGAGCTTGCGGAACAAACAACTCGTCGCCGCCGTAAAGGACCAGAGCCCGAACCCAAGCCTGTATTATTTCGTCATGTCATTTCCTGTTGTGCAGCAGATGGTCGCCCTATCTATGCGTGGTTAGCAGATGATAGCCCCATAGATTTACCGTTAGATAGTTGGATCACCATTCGTGGGACGGTAAACGAGCGTGAAACGGGTGGCGTTGTTCCGATTATTCACGTGGATAGCTGGAACACGATTCCAGTGCCCAAAGAGCCATATTTGGTACTACCTGGCGCAACGCCACAACATCCGATTCCTGCGCCTTAAACCAGTGCGATTTGTCAGCATTCCCACTTTATGAGGGGTTTCTGTACACATGGTGCGGGCTCCATTTCACATAGTTCAATTGACCTGCGATATTTCTCTAAACACTTCGTGGCACATGCGGGTAGAGCTTTACCTTACCACATAAAACACCCAGCGTAGGTGCGTTTTTATAACGAATTTATCATGTACTCAACATTGAGGAAATACACGATGTCATTGTTCCGTTCGCTCGTCTGCTCGGCTTTATTAATTCCAGCTTCATTTATCGCAACAACTACACTATCAGCAAGCGAATGGCCAAATTGGCGCGGGCCTAACTTGGATGGCGCTGCACCGGAAGAAAATAATTTACCTGCCGTATTAGATGAATCGACGCAAGCATGGGCGATTGATTTGCCGGGACCAAGTTCCAGCACGCCAGTGGTAAAAGATGGCCGCATTTATTTTGCTTCAATTGATAAAGCGACGTCAAATTTATTAGCTATGTGCGCGGATCAAAAAACCGGAAAATTATTATGGTCCAATGTGGTTGGCCCATCATTGGCAGCAAACTCGCGCAATGATTTAGCAGCACCATCTGCCGTAACTGATGGTAATCATGTGGTGTATTTATACGGCAGCGGTGACATTGTGGGTTATACGGTTGACGGCAAAGAATTATGGAAACGTAATTTACAAAAAGAATTTGGAAAATTTTCCATTCAGTGGTTATATGGTTCTAGTCCGTTAATGCACGGTGGACGAGTTTTTGTCCAAGTTTTGCATAATGAAGATAAAGGCCCAAAGGTAGACGGCGCAGCCTCCTATTTATTGGCAATCGATCAAACTAACGGAAAAGATTTTTGGCGTCACCCACGCCCAACCAAAGCACCAGACGAATCAGGTGAGTCTTACGGAACCCCCATTATTTATACCGTCGATGGTCGCGAAGAATTAACCTTATTTGGCGGTGATATGGTTACCGCGCATGATCCTGCAACCGGTAAAGAATTATGGCGCTGCGATGGCTTTAATGAACTGAATAAAAAAAATTGGCGTAGTATCCCAGGGTCTGTGCTGGTGGATGGCAATGTCGTTTCAATCACGGCTCGTGGTGGTC
>JAHEDF010000623.1 GCA_024641365.1 Planctomycetota bacterium
CGCCTGCTCGACGTCGGCATGCAAATTTCCACTGTCATCACCCGTCGATGACTCCACTGCAGTGTCTAAAGCACGCACAAGGTTGCTAAGTTGGTCATCGTTCATGGGTGTCCTTTCGTTAGTTGATTAGATCATTAGGTAATTATTTAAATCAGGGTTATAATTTGAACCAGAATCGCGACCAGACCAGCGCATATAGTGTTCAGGATTCCAAACTTGAATTGTGGTATTGGTGCACACAAAAAAAACATCACGTTCTAAAGATAAATGTTTTACTAAATGAGCAGACAGCACGACACGATGCTGCGCATCAATTGCCATCATGGTCATTTCACCATTTAAGGATGTCACTAAATTAATTCGCTGTTCAGGGCTAAGCGATGTGTCGTCTAATATTTTTTGTTCGCGACGCTGTAATTCTTTCTCGGTCATTAATAAAACGATTGGGAAAATTTCTCCCTCACCTGCACGGGTCATCGCATGTTTCATCCCGCGAACGTGATCCACGTCACCTGCTGCCAACAGGGCGCGTGCCTCTCGTGGAATAGTCACTTGGTTCTTTGGCGACAAACGTTGCGTCGGTAACACGTAAGCTCCGTGGGCCAGATACTGCAAAACTTCACTACTATATGCAACTCAAATCTACTTTGTGCAACTTAGAGTTTCACGCTCCAAGTTAGCCACTCACAGGTAGTTAGTGCGTTCATTTGAACCCACTACAATATAACTTATGGCTTTTAGTGCCTTAGTAATAAATGAATGGCACAAATCTTACTAGATTCGGATTATCACCATTTTGGGCGGACATGAGGCAGCTAAAAGTTTCTTTATTCGCGGCGATGCGAATCAATGGCAATCGTTACTGGGCCATCATTCACTAACGTAATTTGCATCTCAGCTGCAAATACACCTGTTTTTATCGGCCTTCCATGATCATTTCCCAATTGCGCCACAAACTGTTCGTACAAGGGAATAGCAAGTGATGGCGCTGCAGCGGCAAGAAAACTAGGACGATTACCTGTTCGCGTGCTGGCAAACAACGTGAATTGGCTAACGACCAAAATTTCGCCATTAATGTCACCGACCGATTTGTTCATTTTCCCATTTTCATCATTAAATATGCGCAATCTGGCAATTTTTCCACTCATCCACTCAACGTCGGTTCGGGTATCGTTTGCTTCAGCGCCGACCAACACCAACAAACCATGCTCGATGGCTGCATGCGTATTTCCATTAATGGCAACAGCCGCTGATAATACACGTTGTATGATTGCTCGCATGCGCCACATATCTGGCACCGATAGCAATGTGTAAATAGCTGATTTTACCGCGTTAATAACTAACGATATTTGTTAACTCTGCCTACCGATTGCCTCATGAAACGACACATCCCTGGGAGAATGCCCAGGGATGTGTTATTTTGGTGGAGGTAAGGAGATTCGAACTCCTGACCTTCTGCATGCCATGCAGACGCTCTACCAACTGAGCTATACCCCCATTTTCCCATTCCACTTATCTCACTTACGTCTCACTTACGAACCCCACTCACAACTTACCAACACAATTAAAGTACCTGCATAAACTAAGCATCTCTTGGTCGTTACTCATTCCTGATCACGCCAATTGTTTAAGGCAGCATGTCCCTCAACGAGGGCGGGAAAGTAGTGAGGACAAAATAATGGGCAAGAACAAATATGCTGAGGTCAGATCAACATGGTTTACATGCAGACACTGGTTCACAGACGTACGGCATTACAACGATGCTGACTTGTGCCAGCGCACTTGGTTAACTAGTATATAAGCGATCCTCTGATCCTGGAGTCGACGGATGAAACCAACTCTACTTATCATCTCAGCACTTTTCTGTGGCGGCCTGAGCGCAGGTGTCACCAGTGCCGCTGAATCGGTAAAACCTGATCCTCTAAAATTTGTGCCAGAGCATGCCAAACCCTGGAAAGAAACGTTTGTCATGCAATTGCAGGGCAAGGATCGCACGTATGTGGTATACCAAGGCAGCAGTTACTTGCTGACTCAACCAACTGACCTCAGTAATCCAGACTTTTTACACAATAAAGATATCGTCGCCGCCGTAAAATTAGGACGAGTCGACAATGGCAATGTAACTTTTTACAATCTGCCCAAAGTTACATCCACCGGGCCAATGGAATTATGGCGCACGCGCATCGATGGTGATAATTTATATGTCTTTGGCCATTTTGAGGTCGTGAAAGGTAAATCAACTTTTACCATTACAGCTGCTGAAGGCGCGCCATCAGATCAACAAATTATCGATCAAAAATTAGCTACCATTGGTAAAGAAGATTATGATGCCCGCTTGGCCACTGCAAATTGGGCACGCGATATG
>JAHEDF010000624.1 GCA_024641365.1 Planctomycetota bacterium
TGATGCCTCTGTACCGAGTTCAAGGGAGGCTAAGCGAGTAAGATGTCCAGTTTTCCTTGCAGCAACCTGGTCTACAGAAATACCAAGTTTTATGTTAGCGCCTGAGGTTTTAAAAGGACGTGCTCCCGTTAATAACGTTGCATTGGCACGTGCATGATCTCCTGGGCCATCGCCATGGGAAAAGCCCATGTCCTGCATATATCCTGAAAATTGTTGAATAAATTTTTTATGAGGAGTCAGCGTTGATAACGTGTCGCCAAATTCAAAATTTGATCCCACTCCTTTTGCTTTCCATGGCTCCAATAATGCGCCATTGGGGAAGGCAACAAAGCCCATACGTAATGGCTGTCCGTTTTTACCGACCGCTATGTTAGCTGCGGGATTAGAATTTATCCACGGTTGGGCAATTTCTAATGGCGGCAATGCAATAACGGCGCCAAGACCGCGTAAAAATGTACGGCGTGTTGGTTGTAGCCTGTTATTCATGGCTTAGCCCCTTCGGGAGTCGTTGCGGCATGGAGACGATCTCCGTCACCGCGACGTTTTTGAAATGGCACACTATTGAGTACACCGTGCAGCAACGTGGCAAATGTGCCATTATTTTTTTGCATGTCTTGAACAATCGCATCAACCGCGCATCTATCGTAGTATTCTAAGCCGCGGCCTAATGCATAAGTAAGCAACTTTTGCGTAATACAGCGATAAAACTCTTTTTTACGTTTTCCGAGAATGGCGCGGAGTTCGCTCACCCCAGAAAAGTTTTCTCCACTGATTAATTGTCCTTGCGGATCAATTGGTTTGCCATTGTCGTTATCGCGCCAACGGCCAATGGCATCAAAGTTTTCGAGAGCCAACCCAATGGGATCCATACGAGCATGACATCCCGCACACTCGCTTTTTTCGCGGTGCACTTGTAATAATTCACGCAGGCTTGCGCCCTTTTTAAATGCTTTTTTAGCTTCTTCTAGCTCAGGGACATTAGCAGGTGCTGGTGGCGGAGGCGTATCTAAAATATTTTCAAGCACATAGAGGCCGCGTTTAACTGGCGACGTACGAGTCGGATTTGATGTGACAATTAAATAGGAACCATGGGTTAATATTCCACCGCGCTCGCTGTCATCTGGTAGTTGCACACGTCGCATCTCCTTTCCTTTAACTCCTTTAACACCTTTTATGCCGTACCAATTAGCTAAATCTTCGTTGAGAAAGGTGTAATTAGCAGTAATTAATTCCATCACATCACGATTATTATCTATAATATAATTAAACAACATATCCGTTTCATTTCGCATCATTGAGCGAAGTTTACCCATTTCGCGAAATTCAGGTATTACAATGGAAATGGTTTCTACATCGCTTACTTGTAACCATTGTGCTAAGAAATCTTTTTGAAAGCGGTTTGACTTCCCATCGGCGAGCATGCGCTTTATAGTAGCATCCCAATTAGCACGTAATTTATTTTCTTTTGCAAGCTTAAGCAGCTCTTCGTCCGGAAGACTATTCCAAAGCATATACGACAAGCGAGATGCCAGAGCATATTCATCGATTTGATGCACCTGAAGTGGATCATCTGGACGGGGTTGCGATTCGACGCGAAATAAAAAGCGAGGCGATACTAAAATAGCTTGAATACCAAGGGCAATCCCATCTTCGAAAGAATGATTTGGTTTTTGCGAATGGTTTATGGCGATCGTTGTTAATTTATCGATGAATTGATTGTCGACGGGTCGGCGGAAGGCGCGCTCGGCTATGCGCTCTATAATTTCGCGTGCATATTTAACGCGTTCGGCATTGTCATCGGGTATTGAATCACGGTGGAAAATGAGTTTATGTGAATTCGGATACGACGCTTTATGACTTGGTCCTTCGATAGTCACACCGCCAGTCGAAAATCCGATTTTTTGCTTTTTATCTGAAGCAACGGCTTGTGTTCCATCTAATTGGTAAGCAATAATATGCTTACCTTTGGGCATTTTTTTGGTTAATTGTATGGAGTCACGTAAACCAGGAGTATTAGTGAATTCCTTCGTGGCAACTTTTTCATCATTCACCCACATCGTTGCGATAAGTTTCCCTTTGAAGGGATAAAAGCTATTAATGGAGATATCGAGACGAGTTGTATAGGTGCCTTCTTCCGGATACCAGACTTCCGTTGTCATGATAGGCGGTTGATCTTTAGCTTTACCATTAGCTGGTTTGAAGGAGCGCACTGAAACGGATTTTTTTGGCGCAGGTGGGGGGCCAGGGTGAATTGCCTTGTCGGTTATTTGTTCGGCGGCAGTAAAATATTTTTCCATTAATACGGGCGACAACGACAAGACGTCTCCAATGCGATCAAAGCCATAGCCACTGTCATCAGGTGGAA
>JAHEDF010000625.1 GCA_024641365.1 Planctomycetota bacterium
TGAGATCATAAAAATGAACGCTTGAAAAAGGAAAGAATAAATTTTCGTAAAGATTGGCAGCTGGATAACGAGCCGTTGTTGAGAATGATATCTCTTTACGTTGACAGAGTCAGAAAGAGGGAAGAGCATAAAATCACCAATCTGGACGAACTTTTCTCTGCACATTAAACTGATTTTGTAAATGATTTACTGTTTATGAAAAAATTAAATTTATGTATCGCTACCCGTAGACGTGATTAAACAAGATGCGCTATTTTAAAGCTTAATGCTTTATGAAGGCGTTTATATCTTTAGCCAAAAGGCCACCTGATCATGACATGCATGCGTTCTACATTTAACTCATTCATTTTAATATCCAGTTTAGCACTGAGCTGCTGCTTGCCATCAACCGCAGCAGAGATCCCATTGCCAGAAGTACGAGCGATTGCCAAAGAAGCCTATACGTTCGCATTTCCACTCGTTGATAGCTACCGAATTGAATACGCGTATTTTGTCGATCAGCAAAACCCCGAATACAAAGCACCCTGGAATACCATCTTTAATAACGCCCGCGTCTTTACCCCTAACGATAAGGCAATGACGGCGCCAAATTCTGATACGCCTTATTCACAATTGGGTTTGGATTTGCGTGTTGAGCCAATAGTGCTGACGGTGCCTGTTTTAGAAGAACGACGTTATTTCAGTGTGGAACTCATTGATCTCTATACATTTGTCTTTGGTTATATTGGGAGTCGTACAACGGGGAATAAAGGCGGCAGTTTTTTAATTGCTGGTCCGAGCTGGCAAGGAGATAAACCGGCTGGCATTACAAGCGTGATTCGTTGCGAGACGGATTTTGCGCTCGCTTTATATCGCACGCAATTGTTTGATCCCAAAGATATTGAAAACGTAAAAAAAATTCAATCGGCTTATAAAGTACAAACGTTATCAGAATTTACGGGAAAACCGAAACTAGCAGCAAAGCCAGTCGACTTTATTAAGCCGTTATCGCATGCAGCACAAAAACACGACCTTGAATTTTTTAATATTTTAAATTTCATTCTTCAGTATTGCCCAACGCATCCAACAGAGAAAGCATTGATGGATCGTTTTGCTAAAATCGGCATCGGCGCTGGCGTGGTTTTTGATAAAAATAGTTTGGACCCAGCCGTGAAGCAGGCAATAACGGAGGGCGTCGCTGATGCGTGGGCGGCACAACAACAGATACAGGCTGAGATAGACGCGAAGAAGATTACGTCCGGGGAATGTTTCGGTTCACGCGAACTATTAAAGGATAATTACCGCTATCGTATGGCTGGCGCAGTGCTTGGTATTTGGGCAAATGCAAAAGAGGAAGCAATGTATCCGATGTATATGGTCGATGCTGCTGGCAAGCCACTTACGGGCATACATAATTATACCTTACATTTTGCTGCGGATAAAATGCCGCCCGTACATTCTTTTTGGTCCCTGACCATGTATAGCGCGCCAGAAGGGTGGTTGGTCGATAATCCGCTCAATCGGTATTTAATAAATTCTCCTATGGCACCTAATTTTAAACGAGATGCAGACGGTGGGCTCACGCTCTATGTTCAACACCAAACACCAGGACCAGATAAAGAAGCAAATTGGTTGCCAGCACCAGCAGGGCCATTCTTTATGGCAATGCGCGTTTACTGGCCGAAAAAGGAATTACTTGATGGAACATGGATTGAGCCAGCATTACAACGCATGCCAAAATAATTATCGATTAACTCATTTAAATAATTACGGGATAAACAGATGTATAAATTAATGAGCCTCTTTCTGTTCATGCTTGCACTGTCCGTCACGACATCGGCGCAAGAATTGACGCCTAATGAAGCCCGAACGATTGCTAAAGAAGCGTACATTTATGGATTTGCTATAGTTGAACATAACAAAGCTGTTTGGGCATATGCAGTTGAACCAAAGTCGCCTAAATTCGCGGGCTTTAATAAACTGCGTAGTGAAACCCGCTTATATGGCCCGGAGGATACCGCGGTTGTATCCGCGAATAACGATACCCTTTATACCAGCGCCGTAATGGATTTGCGCGCAGAACCAATGGTGTTGCAGGTGCCCGAGGTGAGCGACCGCTATTATTCATTTATGTTAGTCGATATGGTAACGGATAATTTTGCCTATGTGGGATCGCGTGCGACTGGCGTTAAAGCCGGTGCATATGCTATAACGGGACCTGGTTGGAAAGGGCATTTACCCGCGAATGTGGTGCGCATTCCTGCGCCAACATGGATCGTTTTGGGTGTGGGGCGCACCGCGTTAATCGATGCCGCCGATCTTCCTGCCGTTAAAGTGGTTCAGGCTAAATATAAACTGGAGCCATTAAGTGCTTACACTGG
>JAHEDF010000145.1 GCA_024641365.1 Planctomycetota bacterium
TCGCATTCTTTGGGATTGTTCAAGGTGACATGGGCGTGGCGGGAAGCAAATTCGTCTGGTATTTTGGGGCCCTCACTAAAAGCATAGGCAATTTTAACGCCATCTGAAGACGATGAGCGCAAAAATGATTGATGAATTTCATTATAAATTTTTTCGCTATAAGGCAGTCCCTCGGTCTTAAATAAACTCATTGCCACCATACCAAGCGCGCTAATACCAGCAATTGAGGCGTACGGCTTAGCGCCATCATTTACAATGACGGGATAAGAACGATGCGTGTAAATACCATCTTGCCCTTGAGCACCGCCATAAACGTGCCCGTATTCATAACATGCTTTTAAGGATTCAATGGCTGGAATTAAATTTTTATCTTTGTAGCGATGAAAATATTCACCCATGACAATGCCGTCGAATCCCCAATTCCACGTCGTAAATCCACCATCAAATGGGCTATATCGTTTACTGGCGTATCCAGAAACAATATTTTTAATTAATGATTCATATTTCGGGTTGCCGCTTGCCATTAATGCTAAAATACAATGTGATTTTACATGAATGCGCCCCCAGTTACCTCTTTTGCGTTCATATTCTGATACAATAAACTCACATAATTCGTCGAGCATCCGTTCTGAACGAGGGCAATCAAAAGGGTAAGTCTTAGAAAATCTTCCAACCTGTTTCAATTGAATCGTGATGGTTTTTTGTTTCTTTTGCTCGCCATTTAGCCACACCATTAAATTTAATTTTCCATCGCTGCCTTGGCTATCTTCAATATGGCGCGATAAATCCATTAAAGGGCCATCCCACCCTTTAGCATTCCCTTGACGACCAAAAAGATGCGGCTTCTCGAATAACTTGCCGTTCGCACCCACTATAACATCACCAATATTAACGAGTCCGCGAGCAGGAGATTTATCGTCCTGAAAAACGAATTTAATAAGTAACTGGGTTGGCGTATCCTCATTAATTCTAGCGCGCAACCCGGTTGGTCCTAAATTGAGAAAAAATGACCCCTTGGGATATTTATCTTTTACAGGTTGATCTAAAGGATGGCTGGCCTCATTGTTCCATGGATAATCATCTGGCCCTGGCATAATGGCGAGTGCCGTTTGCCCCCAAAAGACAGCCAGCGCCAAGGCAAATGCACCAATCGTGAAACACTTTTGTTTTATCTTTTTATTAGATAATAAAAACAGCATGTGGATATGTATCCCTTCACTCTATTAGCGCTGAACTAACATTCCTAAAGCCTGGTTAGCCTAGCATATTATGTGCAATAAAGCACCGTTCATTGCTAATGAAAAATGTGCTTGCAATAAGTCGGACAATTCCCTGCTTATTTGAGACGACTTAAGCATATATTTTCTGATAGTACTAAATTTTTACTGAATTAAGTTTTCGCCAACTGAATTAACCCGCTTTGCAAAGGATTGCATGGCGTTTTGTGTTTACGTGGCAGATTCATAAAATCTTATGTCACGACATTGCTGTGACCGTAATGATCTCAATCGGGACTGTCCCATATTCAATGATTAATGACTTAATTAACATGCGCAGCTATATAACTCGATAAAAGAATAATCGTCAGATTATTTAAACTTATAATCGGATACGCTTATAAATAATTACTGCAACTCTACACTGACTCTTTATTTTTTTTCGCTGGTAGCGTCTTACGCCATAAGCCAAAACCAATCGCACCGACAATGGCTACACCCATGGCTGGCGGCCATGCGTTCACTACCCATAAGACCGTCACACCAGTTGTGCTCAATACAAATAATGTAAGCGCAATAATGTGATTGGTGTTTTTCTTAATGTGGCCAAATTCATGAGGGAATCTTTTTCTCAGTAAAATACTCACCACATGATTGGCTGGTAATTTTTTTATATATTGAGTAATTTCTTGTTGCTCAGCAGTCGTTGGCAATCCAAGACCAACATGACTTTGTCCGCTGTAGCTGTGCATTAATTCACACAAGTAACAACGTGCAGCTAACGATAACGATGACATCGCCTTACCGACCGCAAATGCAATTTTTACCTCGCGATCATCTTGCTGCAATTGTGCAATCAATGGATAGCGATCAGCAATTTTAGTAAATAATTCTTTTGCCGTATCATGATCATAAACCGCAACATGGGTCACGACAAAACGCATTAATGCTAAAGCATCACTTTCTGGTAATGGTGAATCCACTGCCGCTAACCAACAACATGCAAAACGCTGCACGCGAGCCCAATCGCGCTTATCTATACATCCCTGTAAAGTCGTGGTAATAAGATTTTTTTCACCGCGCGCTAATTCTGCGGTAAAATCTTCGTCTTGTATGACTTCCCGCCATTGCGGGCGCTCACCTGGCAAATGACGTTCTAATAATTGCGCAAATTGCTGAGCATCACCTGCACCTGATCGCACCAATGCGGCCAAACTCATAAAGGCAGCTAAAATTGCCGGTTCACGATCCGCACAACTGGGCATTGCAACAGCCTTGTGCAAATTATTGAGTTGTTGTCCCCACGATTCCACAGATTCAACCACCTGATTCATAATTAATGCAAACTCGCTGATTGTAACATTGGCTCTACTAATTCCTATGCTTTCGAGCGCGACACCATGTCAGCATTTATCCCAGTGCCAAGCTGTGGTTTTGCGTACAAGATCAGACTTGTTAAAATCACTTTAATTACGGTCATAGGACAACCCTCCTTGATTTTTTAATACATTCCTGTTCGCACATAACGATGTATATGCGATCGGGCATTTCTAACTGGCTAACATGAACACATTCACCACTACGACTTCTTTCTGCTTTTATTAGTCACAGACAACACCAATCCCAGGTATTTACCGCTTAGGGAGTTTACATTCATGCTGCTCATGCTCCTGATGAACTAGGGTCACAATAAACCTTGTTCTATGCTTAGGCCTGACACGATGCGGTGTATGCCCCTTAGCTCCTTTCATCCGACCGTGCGCTCTTGGTTCACGACGCATTTAGGGACACCCACCCCACCACAATTACAAGGTTGGCCAGCTATTCAAACGGGTGCGCATGTTTTAATCGCCGCACCGACAGGCACCGGTAAAACTATGTCTGCGTTTTTATGTGCCATTAATGATTTAGTCGCTCAGGGTCCATATTTGGCAGATGGCACCCATGTCCTCTATGTCTCGCCATTAAAAGCCTTAGGCAATGATATTCAGAAAAATTTATCGGTGCCATTAGCTGGCATAGCAGCAGCGGATGCATTTGTGCCACACATTAAAGTAGCCGTTCGCACCGGTGATACCACGTCCAGCGAACGTGCTGCCATGCTTAAAAAACCGCCACATATTTTAGTGACGACTCCCGAATCATTATATTTATTACTGACCAGTGCAGGTGGCCGAAATATGTTGCGCACAGTTCGCACCGTAATAATTGATGAAATTCATGCGTTAGCTGGCAATAAACGTGGGGCACATTTATCGCTGTCGTTAGAACGCTTAGAACATATTGCTGGACCAATTCAACGCATCGGACTTTCTGCCACGCAAAAACCACTCAGCGCTATCGCAGACTTTTTAGTTGGGAGTGATCGTACCTGTACCGTTGTTGATGTGGGACATTTACGACATCTGGATCTGGCGGTCGAAATTCCGCAGTCGTCATTAGAAGCCGTTTGTTCTCACCAAGTGTGGAGTGAACATTATGAGCGTATGGTGACACTCATTAATGAGCACCGAACTACCTTAGTTTTTGTATCAACGCGCAAATTAGCAGAGCGACTAGCGCTACGACTCAGTGAACGCATGGGTAACGAAGTCGTTGCTTGTCATCACGGCTCGCTCAGTAAAGAACGTCGCTTTGATGCGGAACAACGGCTCAAAAATGGACAATTGCGCGTTTTAGTTGCCACCGCTTCCTTAGAGCTCGGTATTGATATTGGTGATGTGGAATTAGTCCTGCAAATTGGTTCGCCAAAAACCATTGCTGCATTTTTACAACGTGTTGGTCGAGCTGGTCATGGTATTCACCGCACGCCCAAAGGACGTCTATTTCCACTCACCATTGATGAATTAGTTGAAGCTGCGGCGGTTATTCGTGCTGTACGCGACGGTGAATTAGATCGCATACCACAACCACTGCAGCCGCTTGATTTATTGGCGCAACATCTGGTTGCCGCATGCGTTAATGACGATTGGCAGTGTGATGATTTATATAAACAATTTATTCGTGCATTTCCGTATCGTGCATTGGAGCGCACTGAATTCGACTCAGTTATTGCTTTACACACCGCAGGTCGGCGCGCTTTATTACATCATGATGGAGTCAATGATCGTTTGCGAGCGACCAAACGCGCACGCTTAGTGGCAACGATGTCTGGCGGAGCCATTCCAGAAACAGCACTTTTTCAAGTACGCGAAGATCCACACGACACGTTAATTGGTACCTTGGATGAAGATTTTTCACTCGAATCAACTCCTGGTGATATTTTTCAGCTCGGCAATACCTCGTGGCGCATTGTCAGTATTGAAGGTCGACAAGGCGTTGTACGCGTCGTCAATGCGCAAGGTGCTCCACCGTCAATTCCATTTTGGCTCGGTGAAGCGGGCGGGCGTTCACGAGAATTATCTGCAGCCGTAGGTCATGTGCGTAAAGACTGTGACGGTAATGGATGGGGCACCGCTTTTGGTTTAGACGCAGCCGGAGCACAACAACTTCATCATTATATTCAGGAAACGCGCACAGCGCTCGGTGCAGTTCCGTCACAAAGCTTAGTCATTGCCGAACGTTTTTTTGATGACAGCGGCGGCATGCAATTAGTTATTCACGCGCCATTTGGTGCACGTATTAATCGCGCCTGGGGATTAGCGCTGCGTAAACGCTTTTGTGGCGGTTTTGGTTTTGAATTAGAAGCCGCTGCAACCGAAGAAGGTATTTTATTATCCTTGGCTCCGACCACGAGTTTCGCCCTAGCTGATGTATTCACCTATTTATCACCTGCATCCGTACGCGATGTATTAATCCAGGCTTGTATTACTGGCGGTCAATTTGAAACACGTTGGCGTTGGAATGTGCAACGCTCGCTTTTGGTTGAACGATTTAGCGGCAATAAAAAAGTACCGGCATTTTTAACCCGTATCCGTTCTAATGACGCACTCGTCATTGCCTTTCCACAAGTATTAGCCTGTCCTGAAAATTTACCCGGCGGTCCTTTACCCATTCCAGATCATCCTTTAGTGCAGCAAACGATCACTGACTGTCTAACGGAATTAATGGACATAGATGGATTAATAGACGTGCTCACAAATATTCGTGCTGGGAAAATTAAAACCCACGCAGTCGAAACAACCGAACCAAGCCCGCTGGCACGCGGCATGTTGGCAGCCCAACCATATGCATTTTTAGATGATGTCCCATTAGAAGAGCGACGTACGCGCGCCGTTGGCTCACGTTCCGCAACACATATTCCACCTCCCGCAACTGATCTCGATCCTGACATTGTGGCACAGGTACGCGAACAAGCGTGGCCACAACCGCGCAATAAAGAGGAAGTCCACGAAGCACTGCGTTGGATGGGATTTATTTGTGATCACGAAGTCGGCTCGTGGTCTGAATGGCTGTCACAATTACATCAGGATGGTAGAGTTATTCACGAAAATACACGTTGGTTTGCGACAGAAACAGATCGCTCCAATAATGCACAAGTAATGCGCGGCCGTTTAGAAGCACTTGGCCCAATCATCAGCGATGATCCCGTTATGGTGACGTTGGAATCAGCCGGTGACGTCATGCGTAGCCGTTTGGATGGACAGCCGGTGTGGTGCAATCGCCGATTATTAGCACGTATTCATCGTTTGATGATTGATCGTACACGACGTCAATGGCAACCAGTAGCAGTCAGTGATTTTCTCCATGTACTGACCCGATGGCAAAGTGCACATAATGACACCCAATTAGATGGTCCGCGTGGTGTATTATCCGTTATTAAACGACTTACTGGATTTGCTGTCCCTGGACAGGCGTGGACGAATCATGTTTTACCGTTACGTGTGCGTGGCTTTAAAAATGATTGGCTCGACCAGCTGTGCGTCGGCGGTGAAGTCGCATGGGGGCGATTATGGAGTGTGCCTGCAGGTACTAAACCAACGTTGTCACAAGTACCAATTTCATTAATTCCGCGCGCCGATTTAGATGTGTGGTTATCGCTTGCGCCACCTGTGAGCAGCGATGGATTAAGTCACTACGCGCGTTCTGTGTTGGAGGCGCTCGAACAACGCGGGGCGTTATTCCAACAAGAAATTCTACGTGCAACTGGACTACTTGCCGAACACGCTGAAATGGGACAAGCAGAATTAATTGCATATGGTTTAATTACCTGCGATACTTTTGCTGCATTGCGTTGGTTAATGTTGCCGTCAGAACGGCGCAGACGTGCTTTGCCTCCTGGTGGACGCTGGAGCCGCTTACGTCATACAGGACAGGCATTAGAACCAGATGCCCTAGCCAGCGAAGACCAAGCAACCTTTATTGCGCGTCAATTATTACAACGCACTGGTGTCGTCTTTCGCCAAACTATTGAACGCGAACGACAACCAATTCCGTGGCGCGATCTTTTACGCGCACTGCGCCGCATGGAATTAGCTGGTGAGGTTCGTGGCGGACGCTTTGTTGCTGGCTTTAGTGGTGAACAATTCGCCTTACCAGAAATGGCAGAATTATTACGCCATCCTCCAGCCGACGATGCTCCGGTTTCGATCAGCGCCGTCGATCCGCTGAATTTTCATGGCATATTAATTCCAGACGAACGGGTGCCAGCCTTCACTAAAAATCGTATTCACGTTGTTTGAAACTGATCATAACAGCCGTATCACTCTATATTATTTTGTTTATGCAAGACAACGTCTCGTTGTCTTCTCGGTAGATAATGGCACTCTTATGACTCACGTATCCCTAAACCTGCTGAGGATGTATGCGCTTTTTATTACCATGTTTACTTACTGTATTGAGCTTTGCTTTCATACCGCTGTATGCAGCCACTTTAGAAGAAAAACCAGCTGGGGATGCATTTGCAAAATTTGAACCAGTTAAAGCGCCGGTTTATAATTCATTGCTGCTTAAAAAAGATGACCGCTTAGCTATTATCGGCGATTCAATTACCGAACAAAAAATGTATTCGCGTTACATTGAAACCTATATCACTGTGTGCTTACCAGAATTACAAGTGACCGCGCGACAATATGGGTGGAGCGGTGAAACAGCAGAAGGCTTTAAAAATCGCATGGAGAATGATTGTCTGCGCTTCAAACCCACCGTAGCAACATTGTGTTATGGTATGAATGATCATCGCTACAAACCATATGATGAAAAAGTTGCCGCTTGGTATCGTGATAATTATGCAACCGTAGCGAAAAATTTAAAAGAGGCAGGCGCACGCGTTGTATTAGGCTCGCCCGGCCCCGTCGGGAAAATGCCGCATTGGGTAAAATCTGCATCAGGAACCGTCGAGGATTTAAATTTAAATTTATGCGCACTCAGAAATATCGATATTGAGATTGCTCAACAATTAGACATTCGTTTTGCCGACGTGTTTTGGCCGATGTATACCAATTTTTGGGCCGCCAAAGAACGTTACGGACAAGACTATGAAGTGCCTGGAAAAGATGGTGTCCATCCAGGACCAGCCGGGCAATTATTGATGGCCTACGCATTTTTAAAAGCACTCGGTTGTCCAGGCGATATTGGCACCATTACCATTGATGCCGCAAATAATTCTGCCACCGCATCACAAGGCCACACCATCCAAAGTGCTGATGCGAATGGTGTCACCGTGGTTAGTACGCGTTTTCCCTTTTGTGCTGAAGGAGCAGTCGATAAAGATAATTCGATGCGTTCAGGCATGACATTGGTGCCATTTAATAAGGAATTAAATCGACTTATTGTGAAAGTCACAAATGGCAGTGCCGGTTCCTATACACTTACCTGGGGAACTGAATCGCGCACCTATAGCAAAGAACAATTAACCGCTGGCATCAATATCGCTGACGATTTTCCCAAGAACCCTTTCAGCGACGCCTTCAAAAAAATCGATGATGCCGTGATGAAAAAACAAAAATACGAAACCGAACAAATCAAAAAACGCTTCCACAGCAAAGAAGCCAAAGAAAACATGGATAAAATCGTCGAAGAAACCGAAGCGGTCAGAGCGCCACTAGCAGAAGCAATTACGGCCGCCTTCGTGCCGGTAACCCATACGATTAGCATCACACCCGTTCAATAATTAGCTGCGAGCTGCTGTTTGTTTCGGGGTTCTACCCCAAACCCCGCGCTCCTTTGTCGTGCCTTTTTTTCAGGCGCTTCGCTTTGAAAAAATAATCGGGCGGTCGCAAGCTCCCATTATGCCCGATTACCGGCACTCGGCGGACGGGATTTTCCAATTGGGTAATTTACTGTATGCCGAATGCCGAATGCCGAATGCCAAATGCCGAATGCCGAATGCCGAATGCCGAATGCCGAATGCCGAATGGCAAACGGCGCATAGCGCCCGGACGCCGAGTGGTGGTGGGCGGATAAAATCGACGAAGTCGATCCGCCCAAGATTTTCTGCGCAGCAGAAAATCTA
>JAHEDF010000626.1 GCA_024641365.1 Planctomycetota bacterium
TAGAACGTGCGCGAAAAGTTGCTGAGTCAGGTCGTGCTATAATTGTTGGTGATGTCTATGGTACCGGCTCAAGTCGTAAAAGCGCGACTAATTCCGTGATGTGGGCAACTGGCGAAAATATTCCATTTGTTCCTAATAAACGTAGCGGAGCCGTTGTTTTAGGCAGCATTATTGCGCCTATTTTCTTGGATACGTTTCGTGATGCGGGCGGTCTACCGCTCATTGTTGATGTGTCGCAACTAGAAACTGGCGATGAAATAGAAATTCTCCCTGCAGAAGGTAAATTGCTGAAAAACGGAAAAGAAATTGCCACATTTACATTAAAATCACCAACGATGCCAGATGAGTATCGTGCTGGTGGACGTACCAATTTAATTATTGGTCGCGCTTTAACCGCCAAAGCACGTGCTTACCTGAAATTGGAAGAAACAACATTATTTACCAAACCAATTCCGAAAGAAGAGAGCAAAAAAGGTTATACCTTGGCGCAAAAAATGGTTGGTCGCGCCTGTGGTGTTGCTGGTGTGCGCCCTGGTACCAGTTGTGAACCCAAAATGACCACGGTTGGTTCGCAAGATACAACTGGCCCAATGACGGCTGATGAATTAAAAGAATTAGCCTGCTTAAGTTTCTCTGCTGATTTAGTGATGCAGAGTTTTTGTCATACCGCTGCGTATCCAAAAGAAATTGATGCAAAAATGCATCGCTGGTTGCCCGAATTTATTGTCGAGCGCAATGGTGTCAGTTTACGCCCGGGTGATGGCATTATTCATAGTTGGCTCAATCGTATGTGTTTGCCAGATACGGTTGGCACTGGTGGCGACAGCCATACGCGTTTCCCAATCGGTATTAGTTTTCCGGCAGGCTCGGGTTTGGTGGCATTTGCGGCGGCCATTGGTTTCATGCCGCTAGATATGCCTGAATCGGTATTAGTGCGATTTAAAGGCAAAATGCAGCCAGGCGTAACACTGCGCGATTTAGTAAATGCGATTCCATGGGTCGCCTTACAAAGCGGTGATTTGACGCTCGAGAAAAAAGGTAAAAAGAATATTTTTAATGGTCGCATTTTAGAAATTGAAGGTTTAGAATCATTAACCGCTGAACAGGCATTTGAATTATCAGACGCGAGCGCTGAGCGTTCGGCTGCCGCTTGTACGGTGAATTTAAGTGAGCAAAGCGTTGTTGATTATTTAAAATCAAACATCGAATTATTAAAAGCCATGATTGAAGATGGCTACGGCTCAAAAGAGACCTTGGAAAAACGCATAGCAGCCATGGAAGCCTGGTGTGCAAAACCAGTGTTGTTGCAGGCGGATAAAGACGCTGAATATGCAAAGGTTTTTGAAATTGATTTAGACACCATAACTGAACCATTAGTAGCCTGTCCAAACGATCCCGACAAAATTAAAACACTCACCGAAGTGCAGAACGAAAAAGTCGATGAAGTATTTGTTGGTTCGTGCATGACCAACATTGGACATTTCCGCGCTTTAGCGAATGTTTATAAGCACGCAAAAGTAGAATATTTAAATACCGTTACGTGGATTAGCCCGCCTACGCGTATGGACGAAAAAGTTTTAAATGACGAAGGTCATTACGGCTTATTTGGTAAAATTGGTGCGCGTCGTGAAATTTCTGGCTGTTCCTTATGCATGGGTAATCAAGCGCGTGTGCGTCCAAGCTCAGTCGTGTTTTCTACGTCTACACGTAATTTCGATGGTCGCATGGGACGCGATGCCCAAGTTTATTTAGGGAGTGCCGAATTGGCCGGTGCCGTTTCCATACTCGGTCGCATGCCAACAAAACAAGAATACCTCGATCTGATGGCGAAATGCATTAATCCATTTGAAAAATCAATTTATAAGTACATGGATTTCCGCCAAATGTCAGCGCGAGTTCCTGACTTTAAGGCAAAGCCAGTAGGCTCTTCCTACTAAAGTCGGTTACAATCTGTCGGTAACGTTTCAGCCAAGCATTTCGATGCTTGGCTGTGTTATTTTACAGACAAAGCCGTATCTGCCTCCTGATAGTGTCTGTGTCGCTGGTGCAGAATATTCATACCTGCTGGCACTTCACCTCCGTTATGATATGTGAATGGCGCTATGACTGACGAAAACCAAACAACCACATCGCCGACAGCTGAGGGGGATTCACCGCAATCGTCCAAATCTCAACGCGAATGGCACCGTATGCATTTGTGGCAAATACAACCAGTGCGCGATGCGGTGTTGGTGTTTTTAATAGTTGGATTGGTGTATTTAGGAGAGGTATTAAGTGTCATAACGGTACCATTATTAGTAGCACTTGGCTTTGCTTATTTAGTTGAACCGGTGGTCACATGGTTAACGCGC
>JAHEDF010000146.1 GCA_024641365.1 Planctomycetota bacterium
CCGACGGTAGCGGCTACATCAGCCGCGGTAGCGGCCACAGCACCGCCAACTGCGCCAAATTTATTAGAAAAACCTATAGAGACAGTCATTAAAGAGGAACCCACTCCTCCACAACCGCCTGCGAGAGCACTGCCAGTCGTTAATACCACACCGGCATGGGCCAGTAACACCGGGAGCGATCGCTATGGACGTTGGGCAGCATTAACCATTGGAACCACAACGACGCATTTTCGATTAATTCCAGCCGGTACGGTATCAATTGGTAGTCCAGTTGATGAACCAGGACGAAATTACGACGAAACCATGCACCGCGCCACTATTCCTCAGGCCTATTGGCTCAGCGACACGGAATGTACACAATTGGTCTGGCGAACGGTCATGGATGATAATCCGAGCAGCACCGTTGGTGACGATTTGCCAGTTGATTCAATATCCTATCAACGCGTCCAAAATTTTATTGCAAAATTACAAACATTGCGACCCGATGCCAAAATTCGCTTACCGAGCGAAGTAGAATGGGAAGCCGCATGTCGTGCCGGCACAGCAGGTCCCTACACAGGTGGTTTAAATATACGTTCTTTGGCGTGGTATCGTACCACGGCAGAAGACCGCATTGCACCCGTCGCAGGCAAACAACCAAATGCGTATGGTTTATTTGATGTGCACGGCAATGTGTGGGAATGGTGTCACAACGTTGATCGCACTTACCCACCTGACCCAAATGGTAATCCCGTTTCGAGCCATGCGTTTATTTATCGCGGTGGGAGTTTTGCTGACATTGCTGCTAATTGTCGCGCCGCTACGCGCAATGGAAATCAAACGGGAGACGGTGACGTAGGCATCGGTTTCCGCTTGGCAATTACCGCCGACATGCGTTAATAAATTACCTACGCCTCTTTTCCATTAATTAATACAATAATACTTTGAAGTTATCTCAATTATAGCTTGACAATGCCCATCTGCCACCGCTTTGATTTCTTGGGGAAACCCATGAAGCGCCATCGTACGTAAATCGATAGCTTTTTCCTTTTTTTGTTTTTCCATCTTTCTCTGTTAATGTTTTTATAATAATAGAACCGTCCTCTTTTTTTTCTACGTAAATTGGCAATTCAAAGAAAGATATCCTATTGTTAATCGAGTTCCACATCAATTTATAATCATTCACATTTATTCCCTTACCAATAAAAGGACCTTCGGTTTTATATTCATAATAAGTCTTCAGCGGATACGGCATTTGATATATAAATATACTAATGCATAAAACAAAAGCCACTATAACTGCAACGATTATATAATAGACGATATTTTTCATATACAGCCAATCACTCCAGTTGTTACTTGCTAGTTATCGGTGTAAATTTTTCGACTGCATTGCTGACTGGCGGTAATGTTTTTAAATAATCATAAATTGCACCTAAATCAGCGTCATTCATGCCTGCATACGATGTCCATGGCATTAAGGAATTCAATTCGCCGGCTTTCGCTGGTTGTTTGGCCATCTCAATGCTCGTTCGGAAACGGTTAATAAATTGTTCTTTCGTCCAACTACCAATTCCTGTTGTCGTATCTGGCGTAATATTTGCAGAGCGAACCTTGCTACCGTCTGGTAACGTAAATTCGACACCACCACTAAATTCACTGCCTGGTTTAATTTTTCCGTGATTGGATTTAGTATGGCAATGTAAACATGCCCCCGCATTGGTGACGTATTCTCCATACTTTGCATCTGTAACAGCAGGGGTTGCTGCTGGCGGCGATGCCTCCTTAGGAATTAAACGCACAATAATATTCATCGGAAATGACAATGAACGTTTGGGCACTTCGTTTTCAATTGCCGGCAAGGTACGCATATATGCAATAATGGCATGTAAATCAGGTTCAGACATGGCAGCATAATGTGTGTACGGCATCAATGGAAATAACGCTTCACCGTCTTTCGTAACGCCTGTGGTTAATGTGCGATAAATTTCTCCGTCACTCCAATCTTTCAATTTTGCTGGCGTAATATTAGCGGCATAAATTACTCCCGGAACACCTTCTTCCCGACCAAATTTTTCTCCGCCAGCACCTTCTTTACCTGCAATTATTGGATACGAATAAAATTCCGTAGAACGTGGCGTATGACAAGCAGCACAAGCGGCTTGGTGATTAAATAAATAACGACCGCGTTCAAGCATTTCCGGGGTAGACGTAATAGTAAGCACTGGCGCTGATGCGACGCTGGGCTTGGTAAACACCACAAAAGACAGTGCGATAATTGGCAGCAATATTAAAACGACCAAAACAATGACAACGAGTTTAATTAATTTACGCATAGTGACCTGTTCTTTAATGGTGTTTGAGCGCAAAACCGTATGTTTAGCCAGCGCAACAACAAGTAGGCCTGTAATGCCACTCCCTTTCACTCATCTAGATAGATGGCATGTCCTTTCTATTTTCACTGCTGTACAATAAGGACCTACTGGACTCACTAACCAAAGTCTTAGGTTTAGAACCAACAACGAGAGAAACTATGCCTGACCCATTTAAAGCGTACGACATCCGTGGACTTTATCCACAAGAACTCAACGAATCGCTGGCTTACCAAATCGGTAATGCAACCGCAGTCATACTAAAATTAGCGGGAAAACGTTTTACGGTTGGCCGCGATATGCGCGTTAGTGGACCGATGTTGAAACAAGCCTTTATCAAAGGTTTGGTTGATGCGGGCGTGCACATAATTGATGTCGGCATGTTATCCACGCCTGCTGTTACCTTTGCGATGCATCACCTGAATACGGACGGCGGCGCACAAATTACGGCCAGCCATAATCCGGCCCCCTATGGTGGCATTAAAATTACCGGCCCGGGGTTTAAACCAATTGGTGCTGGCACTGGTATGGAAGAAATAGAAAAATTAGCGCGTTCTGCTGAAATAGCTAAAGCACCAGGTGGTCGCATTGATGAAGCCGTTACTATAGATGCCTATGCTACTTATTTAGCAAAATTATATGAGCCACGTCGCCCACTAAAAATCGTTGTCGATGGCGGCAATGGTATTATTGGCACCCTCTTTCAACATTTATTACCTAAGCTAACAAATATTACTATCATCCCAATGAATTTTGATCCGGATGGACGCTTTCCTGTCCATGAAGCCAACCCACTTAAAGCCGAAAATCTCAACGATTTATGCGCTCGCGTAAAAGCTGAAAAAGCTGACTTCGGTGCTGGATTTGACGGCGACGGCGACCGTTGTGCCTTAGTCGATGAAAATGGAAAAATTGTCACCTGCGATTTAACCACCGCCTTGCTAGCAAAATATTATTTAGCGCGTGAACCAAAAGCGACCATTGCTTACGATTTACGCTCTTCAAAAGTCGTTCCTGAATTTATCGAAAGTTTAGGTGGTACTGCAGTTGAAACACGCGTCGGCCATAGTTTCATTAAAGCGACTATGAAAGAACATAAGGCCGCATTTGCAGGCGAATTATCTGGGCATTATTATTTCCGCGATTTCTATGGCGCTGATTCTGGACTGTATGCCTTCTTACTGTTGGCAAACATTATATCAGAGGCACCATCGCTCAGCAGCTTAATTGCTCCATTAGAAAAATATTACCACACTGGCGAAATTAATTTTAAGGTCGCTTCTCCGCTGGTCGTCATGGATCGTTTACGTAAATTGCCAAACGCCACCGTTGCAGAACTCGACGGTGTTACGGTTCGCTTTATAGACTGGTGGTGCAATCTGCGCGCTTCAAATACGGAACCGGTGGTTCGTTTAAACTTAGAAGCGAACTCCGCTGCCCTGCGCGATGCCAAACTGGCCGAGGTAAAAGCTCTAATCACGGGATAAAGCAACGGCCCGCTGTTGCGTAGCGATTTTTAGGCTCGACCGCCGGGTTTTATGTAGTAGATGTCAGCGCATGCCGGAACCCGTCGTTCGCACCCATCAGCGTCAACCAGTACAACCAGAACGCGCTGCGTTAACCGGAGTGGGGTATTTGTTAAACAAAACCACGCATATTTATAATCGGGTATTTCGTGATTATGCACTTGTCTATGTACTTGATGGCGGTGGCATTTGGGAGGATGAATTAGGACATCGCGAAACGGTCAAACGTGGTGATGTGCTCCTCATTATTCCAGGTGTACGCCATTCTTATTATCCTAATGCCAATCAGGTGTGGTCTGAATATTATTTAGTTTTTAATGGCGCGCCATTTCAGGCATTGGAAAGTGAAGGAACTATTTCTCGGCATCAGCCTGTATTACATCCTGGATACGATGCACGACTGGTCACCCAATTTGATGATTTAATTGATACTTATATCAAAGCATCAGCTCGTGATGCGCAACGATTAGCAATGAATATTTTTCCGCTGATCGCTGAAATTCTTCGTCGTCACGATGACCGTTTGGCAGGCGAAGATGGTAATATGATTGCCGCAGCGTGCTCTATTTTGTCAGAGCAACTTGATGAAGATATGGACTTACATCAAGTCGCCCAACGTGTCGGCACGACCTATGATCGCTTACGCCGCACCTTTCAACGACAAATTGGCATGCCGCTGACTCGCTACCGCATGCATCGTCGTATTGAACGCGCCCAAGCGTTATTGTTGCAAGGTAATGATTTGGCCGCCGTAGCAGAACGTTTGGGATATTGTGATCAGTTCTTTTTTGCTCGACAATTTAAACAAGTAGTCGGCATGACGCCTGGGGCATGGCGCCGTAATCACTAATATTCTAGCAAGCAATCATTAATTATTACGGCTTCAACTCGCTATAAACCATATAGCCGATAAACATTTCATCCCAACTTTGATTGCCAAACCGAACCATTTTGCTTGGATCCGGGTTATCTGGATTCATAGCGCTATTATCAAAAACCCCTTCCACCTGTATTTTGGTATTTGCGGGGAATATTTTTGGTTCCTTAAATATGTAGGTTCGCTGCCAATCTAAATCATATTTAGGAACTGATATTAAGACTTCTTTTTTACCATCAGGATAGACCGCCGTATAGCGCATAGATGACCCGCGGTAATGCATGTGGGGCGACACGGCATACATGGTAATTGGTTTGGAAAATGTTCGTTCGGCTGATGCTGGAACATTTCGTTCGTTCGGTGGAATCTGTAAGCGTAATTGAAAGGCGCTGGTTACTTTAAGCTCTGTGTCTGGTTTGTCTTTCTTTGCAAAATACAAACCAAGTCGTGGACGATCAGTGCCCGCCTTGCCATTTGTTGTATAATGAAGTTGAAAAGTTAGCGTCGTTTCTTTTTTCAAAAACTTGCCCGTTCCTTCTGGAAAAAATGCCGGTTCCAACCCAGGTACATAACTAGCAAAAAATGTCGTAAGGCCTCGAGGACGACGCTCTAAACGTTTTTCCATTTCAGGCGGAATAGGGCGACCTTTTAAGAAATCTTTTAGACGTTGAAATCGGGGATCATCACCAAACTCATCTTCTAATTCAGTCGCCGCATCAAAAGCAAAAGCATGATGCATCCATTGCGGTTCCGAAGGACGTAAATCAACCGCACGAATCCACGTGTCTGCCGGTAAATTTATTGTTAGTGTTGGTTTTCGATATGGTAACGTGCCAGTAGCCGGAATATCTTGCGGTGGTAATTCAACAATAAAATCTGGTTTCCCTAATGGCCATTCAGCTTGTTTTGGTGCTGACGTTGTCGCCAACGGATCTGTGTTTGATGGCTTGCAACCCTGTTCAACCCAATGAATAACCGCCCGTTGTTCGGCTGGTGTTAAAGATTTATCATTTGCAAATTTTCCATGAGCTGGATCAGCGTCCCATGGTGGCATAAGTCGGGTGCGAATAACTTCTCGCATCATTGTCCCGCGACCAGCAACCTGCTTATAACTGTCCATCGACCACGGTGCGATTCCCCCTTTTTGGTGACACTCACGACAATTATTCTGAATAATAGGCGCTATATCTTGTGCATAATCTAATTCATGTTTTTCACGCGGTTGTTGAAAGGTAATTAAACATCCTTTTGCTTGTGGCGCATCATTGGGCGGCGCTTTATTTGTTAATACGGCATCTATAGCTTCGCGTAAATAGTGCCGTGTCGCTGTTGGCTTTTGTGCATTATAACCAACGCGATCATCAATTGGGCCCCGCCACACTATAGACATTTCTTTTGTCTTAATAACTAAAGCTTCGCCGGTTCGTGTAATACCTAAATCTTCACTAATAACTTGCGAGCTGTCGACTAATACACGTAAGTTTACCTTAAGTTCCAGTAATTCTTGGGTGATTGAATCACTATCATCTGCAATTGAACCATCTATAGCTGCTATACGCACACCACGTTCAGCATAATCTCGGGCTATTTTTTCTAATTCGGATACATTCTGCCGCACAATAGGACAGCCAGTCGTAAAGGCATATAGGACAACTATTGGTACATCTTGATTGCGGGTTAATTGATGAAATGTGCCAGCGTGATCTAGCAAAGCAAAATCATCAATTTTTTGCGGTAAAGCAGGGTCGGCTGCTACCAACATTGGTAGCATGACCATCAATAAACTACATTTTTTCAACATACTTGTGATCCTTTATTAAGCGTTCTGAAATAACTATCCAAGCTGGTTACCGATTACTTGCGGCCTGGTTTCAAGGTTATTGCCTAAGTACTTATTACCAGCATTATTGCATTCATGTCGATTACTTACCGGCGTGGGAATGATCTTTCTATAAAACAGGTTAGCGAGCTCTATCGCGCTTGCACCCTTGGTGATCGTCGCCCCATTGATGACGTGGCGGTTCTCAAGCAAATGCTCGAACATGCCAATTTGATCATTACCGCTTGGGATGGCGAACTGTTAGTTGGCATCAGTCGATCGCTTACCGATTTTGGTTATGTTTGCTATTTAGCCGACCTCGCCGTACGTGATTCCTATCAACGCAAAAATATTGGCCGCCAATTAATTGAACACACACGAGCCGCACTAGGGTCCAAAGCGATGATCGTTTTATTGGCGGCTCCACAAGCAGTTGATTATTATCCGCGACTTGGTTTTACGCGTCACGAATCAGCTTGGATACTCAAAGCAGGTGAACTGCTAAAATAGTCGATCAAAAATCATTAGCGTCTGTCGGCTGCGGTTTAATTTCCGGGGGATCATAATCAGGAAATGCTGCTGCACCAAAAGTCTTCCAAGCTGCGTTAATCGCCTTTTGTACAAGTTGATAGAGAGGATCTTCCTTTGCTAAGTCAGCAACCAAATCCATGACTAACGAGCGCACTTTTTGATTTTTGTGCCCTAATAATGGTGTTATGAGCGTGAGCGTGTGCTCATGAGTCGCTTTTTTATTTAATAATGTACTTGCTGCTGAAATAGCATATTCAGCTAACTCTTCGTCTTTATGCGTAATTAATGAAATAATACCAGCTATGGTGTCCTGTTGCAAACCGACTTCCTCAGCTCGCGTTTCCAATTGGGTTAAAATATCTTTCTTATCTTCTACTTTAGCAGCTTGTAACTCCGCGAATACCAGTGGTTCAGCCTCTGGGAGTGGACACTGCGCTAAATATGAAATAACCATGGATCTTAATTCGTGATTTTTATTGTTTTTATTTAGTAAATAATCTTTTGCTAATTGTATGGCAGGACGATATGAGCGTTGCAGCAAGAATAGCATAATTTGATCATGCTGCGTTGCTCTAAAGACACTGCGAATTGGCACATTGGGCAGCGTTAATAATGCCGCTAACTTTTTGGTAGCAGGCTCTCCTGGTATGTTCCCTAGGGTATAAACTGCGCTTTGCCCGACAGTCATGCGAAAATCAACCTTCGTGTGATCCTGCGCTAATTCAAATAATTGCTCTGCTATTTTTTCATTATCCTTTGAAAATGGATGGTGACCTACAGCATTAATTGCGGCAGCGCGTACCACTGGTGATGAATCGTTTAATTTTGATGTTAACAGTGGCATAATTTGTTGATCATCATATCCAGATAACGCCTCAAGAATCTCTCCTAAAACTTCAGGTTCCTTGGTTGTTTTTTCTAGGGCAATTAAAATAGCCAAGGCCTCATTGGGTAATAATATAGGATATGACTCATTGACAAAATGTTCTCGTAAATTTCGAGATGATTCAGCCAATTTACCAATAGCCTGACGTTGATTTTCATAGTTGTTACTCGTTAGACAATCTAGTAATAATTGTTGGTAATCGCCTTTGTTTATTAACCAGTTTTTACCAATCCCACGCCACGCACCGTCTCGCACATGAGGCGACGGATGTTCGATGGCTGCTCGACAGACTTGATACGCCCAGCGTTTTTCCTCGTCTTTTTCGGAGTTATCTAACCTGGCTAAATTATCACCACGCGTGCGATCTATTGGGCACGATAAGGCAAGTGTATTCTCCTGTAGTTGAAACCAAGTTGGATATTTTAAATAAACTGAACCAGAATAAGGCATCATTTCAAACCATGGAAGATGCCAAGCTTCTTGCCTTATGGCTAAAAACGTTTGGTTACGGCAACTCCATTCTGGTAAGATATATTTTAGTCCATCATTATAAAATGGCATTGCCATTGGCATAGTAAATAC
>JAHEDF010000627.1 GCA_024641365.1 Planctomycetota bacterium
CTGGTTTTATTGTCGCATGATAACCCGCATTGAGGAATCCAGGGATTATGGAGTGGTTAAGTGGGGCATCAATAATCTTCGTTATTTTACCTGTGATATTACCTCAATTGATGTCCTACCCCGTACTGCTATTGGCCCGACAAATTGATATAGTATACACGGTAACCACTATTATTATTTTAAGTCATAAAAATAATCACCTGTCTTACCGCTCAGTTTATTAATCCGTGTTTATTTAGCTACGGGTGCATCTGTGTCTGTTTTTTCCGAATTAATTCCTGTGTCGCCAAGAAGTGCGGGATCTTTTACGATTCCTTCTGCTTTGTACACCTCTAGCACCAATTTTGCCCAGCGACCGTAAAGGGAATCCGGATTTTTTTCCGCAAACTTTTCAAGTATGCGGGCATACAGGTCTTTCGGTTTTGCTGAAAATTTAGCCATCGTAGATGCATATTGTTCGCCTAATTTTATTTCAGATTTCCATTCTGGCTGACTCAACCCCTCTTTATAATGTTTGGTTTTTTCATCAAATCCGTCAAGATAGGAAAAATTTCCCTTTAGTTTATTATATGTATTTTGTAATTGGTAAAAATCGCCTTTTTTCTCTAATGGCTCTAATGATGTCAGCTCTTTCTCAAAAATAGCCTGTAAGTAGCCAGACATAGCATCGCACGTTGCACTATCCGTTTCAGAAATGTTTTTAGCGCTCTTTTGCGATTTAATTAATTTAAGTGCATCACTATAAGATTTGGCCACAATAGCGCGATACGCATAGTCTAATTTTCCCGTAAGCGCCTTGGGATTAACGCCAGGAATATTTACTTGAATGCCCATGATAAGTAATTTCGGATCATAAAGTCCATAGGCCAAGGCCATGGTCGCTGTTGGGTGATACCGTGATGAGTTATAGTAACCATAATCTGCATAATCACGTCCAGGTTGCAGAACGAACGAACCATCAAAACAACGCATCATGTTAAAGTAAGCTTTATGATAATCCATAGTGGTGCGAAATACTTTCGGGTCTTCACTAGCGGCAGCACCAACAATACCCCAGAAAATTCCCAGGTTCGCATCCGCATGTCCATCTGGCATGCTATTATGTGCGTGAATCATGTACGATTTATATTTTTCTAAATAGTCAGCTGAATCTGCAAATTCAGGGCTCAGGCGATGCGCAACAATCGCACAACCGACACGACCAACATAATTATCACCACTAGTAGAATTTTTCCACCGAACTGGATCAATGATGCCATTATTGAGCGTAAATTCACCGCCATAAGCCACATAGCCCGCAGCGTTAGTGCCACGATGAATAAATTTTAATCCGCGATCAATGCTGTCTTGATTTACTTTGATGCCACAGCGCGCTGCAATTTGCCAGGCAGTTACTGCTAAAATCGTCGTATACTGCATTGGCCCGTAACCACCCATCATGGGGATATAGGGTCCGTGCGCAAAACCGCCGTCATAAAGCTGTTCTGCTTCACTTAATTTTTTTGCGTCTTCACCCGCCTTTGGTTCCCATTTTTTTATTTTTCCAGAATATTGTGCCTTTACTAAAAAGTCAGATACCTTTTGCATCATTGGCAACACCGATGCATCTTTGGTGAGCATATGATATTCACCCAGCGTAATGAGTTGAAATGATAAATTCCATGTCCAGGTGCCTGCATCTGGGCTATGCCCACCCCAATTTTGCGCCATTTGCTTTCCAATTGCCTGCATTTTACTGTCGGTGCTATTGAGCATGGCCAACGTCATCGCACAACGCGTATGTGGCTTACCCTTGGTCCATGTGTCAGGACGGTCGGCAAAATATTTGAGCGCACGAGCTGAAAGCAGTTGTGACTTAGGGCAATTGTATGGGAACGTTGGGCTAAATAATCCAATAGGTTCTAATTTAATGGTCACTTCCGTTACATCACTGGCTCCAGCTTTTTTTACATTGAGAACTAATTTACCGTCTTTTCCCTCTGCCTTCTCAATGGCGTTTCCAAAATCCATGATGGGGCCTTCATACCCTCTAGCAGGATTAAAATGATGTTCGGAAAAAGGCTTGCCAAAAACACCAACGATTTCGTCCTTTAATTTTAATTCTTTTTCTGCAGGTGATCCTTTAAAAATATAGCGAACGATAAAAGTCGATTTTTCAGTAAGAATTGCTCGCGCACCAGTTGGTCCCAAATTGACGAAAAAACCTGGGACCTCTTTATCTGGCTCATCGTTTTCTGTCGGCTTTTCCCATTGCTCGTGATTGTCTTTGTCGGCAACGGCATAGGCAGCTGGGACTGCCAGTATTAATGATGCACAAAAGACCACACCTGACCAAATACGAGCCAAT
>JAHEDF010000628.1 GCA_024641365.1 Planctomycetota bacterium
ATCTCATTAAGGGAGAATAATGTATGGCAAGCTTACAGCAACTTGTGACCTACTGTAATGAATTGCTACAAGTTAATCGTTTTCGAGACTATTGCCCGAACGGGCTGCAAGTAGAGGGCCATGGCGAGGTATCACGAATATTGGCCGGCGTCACTGCCTCTCAGGCCTTGATTGACGCCGCAATTTTCCAAAAAGCCGATGCAGTACTGGTGCATCACGGCTATTTTTGGCGTGGGGAGGACCCGACACTGGTCGGCATAAAAGCAAGACGGATCTCGTCACTGCTTAAATCGAATATTAGTTTGCTTGCATATCACCTGCCCTTGGATGCGCACCCACAGTTTGGTAACAATGTGCAGCTTGCTAAACAGCTTTCTATTGCCATTGACGGGCGTTTTGGTCCCGATGAAAATCAGCTGGGACTGCTCGGATCGCTCGATCGTCCCATGTCCGGCTCAGACTTTGTGCGCCATGTGCATAATTGTTTGGGGCGCGCACCGTTACATATCTCGTCGCAAAATCGAACAATAAATCGGCTTGCATGGTGTACCGGCGGCGCGCAAAATTACTTTGAATCAGCAATCGCGCAAGGCGTGGACGTCTTCATCACGGGTGAAGTCTCAGAGCAACAATATCATCTCGCGCTTGAGTCTGGCGTTGATTTTATTGCCGCTGGTCACCATGCCACCGAGCGATATGGTGTGCAGGCGTTAGCTGAACACCTTGCCGAAAAATTTTCGATCCGTTGCGATTATTTTGAATTAGCAAATCCAGTGTGAATACTTGCAATCATAATAATGTTTTGATTTTGTATGTGAGAGATGAATTTGTTTTTGGCTGTCCTTGTAAATAATACGGGCATTGGTGATTAAGTATACTTGTGCATTGAATGTTTAATAACGACGCGCGCAATTCAGAAGCTGCTAATATTCACGCTCGCTAAATCACGAAAATTTAAGCGAATAATTGACAATATTCGTTGACAATTTATCAGCCAATAGTCTACGATCGACCACCTATATAGATTCTACTGATAGCATTTTATGTGAATTTAATCGGTATTTTCTGATATATAAGTTTTGCGGTTAGAGCAGAGGGGGGCTGAGCAACCGTTCTATCTACTTGGCGTTAGCGCCGCATTTCTTTTGTGTTTGTCTTTGCTTAATTGCTCAAAACACGGGCAATAAAATTCGATCGTGAAAATTGATTTGTTTTGCTGCTTATATGTAGTAAGGCATTTTATTTTTTTTCGTCCTGCCGCGATTGCATGCGCGTTGGGATGTGGCAGAACCATTTGAGGGTGGGAGATGCAGCTAGTTAATCAAATTAAATTGTTAGGAAGTATTGTTCGCACTAAGCCGGAAGGTTTTATGCGTCGCGTTGCGCTTGGCAAGGGCTTGCCCTTGTTTGGGGTCGCAATGATGTTGTTGACATTTGCGCAATACGGCCACGCCGAATTACCGGTGCCTGCCCATATTAAGCCGCCAGTAGGTGAGCATAACGGTGAGCAGGTACAGCAGCCTATCGAGTTTCCGCATAATATCCATGTAAAAGTTAACAAGATAAACTGCATGTATTGTCACACCTATGCGCGACGCAGCAAGGTGGCGGGTATACCGCCTACAAGCAAGTGCATGGGTTGTCATAAGATTATTGCGACCGACAAGCCACGTATTCAAAAACTAACTGAATACTGGGAGAAGGGTGAGTCTCCGCGTTGGAAAAAAGTGCATGACGTTCCTGACTTCGTACACTTTACTCATGAAAAGCATCTAAAGCGCTTTGTGTTTGATGCGAAGTTTCCCGTAGAGGATGTTCAGCAAGTTTGCGGCTTGTGTCATGGTGAAGTTCGCGAAATGACTGTTGCCGAAAAGAAAAAACCATTGAACATGGGATTCTGTCAACGTTGCCACAAGGCAAACGGTGGTCCTGGCGATTGCTGGAAATGCCATAAATAAGCGCCGTTGCATCAGAACTACGGATCGAACCAAGGGTGAAAATTATGAGTAGTGTTAAATTTAACCGCAGAAATTTTTTACGAATACTCGGCTGGGGTGGTGCGGGTACAACGCTCGCCGGTTGTGACTTGCCGACGACAATTACGCTCGAAGAGGGTAAGGAAGAAGTCGTATCTTACTTGCTGCCGGAAGAATATGTTATTCCGGGCGTGGGCGTCTGGTATGCATCAACGTGCACGCAATGCGATGCAGGCTGTGGCTTGCACGGCCGTGTTCGCGAAGGCCGCGTTTTGAAGCTGGAGGGTAATCCTGATTCGCCAATCAATCATGGTAAGACATGCATGATGGGTCAAGCGGGTGTGCAGTCTCACTTCAATCCGGATCGTGTC
>JAHEDF010000147.1:0-5231 GCA_024641365.1 Planctomycetota bacterium
GTCTACGCGATTTAAACATTCCTTGTGATGCGCCGCTATTGGTTGAAATGCCAGTTGAGCCAGGTGCCATTGTGATTGATTTTAGTAATCACAGTAGTTGGAAAGGCATCGTTGCTCATTGTGCTCAACACAATATGGGATTGGTGAGTGGTACGACTGGTATCTCGCCCATGGATTTAGAAGATGGTATTACAAGCGTGTCCAAAACCGCACCGGTATTACATGCGCCAAATATGAGTGTTGGCGTTAATGTGGTTTTTCGCGTAGCGGCTCAAATTGCGCGCACCTTAGGTTTAGATTACGATATCGAAGTGGTCGAAGCACATCACAATCAAAAAGTAGACGCGCCATCAGGTACCGCATTTGGAATTACTGATGCGATCTGTGCTGCTACACATCGTACGCGCACCGATTTAACCCATGGTCGCCAAGGCCAAACTGGTGCACGGCGCAAAGGTGAAATTGGCGTGCACGCTTTACGCATGGGTGATGTTGTTGGCGACCATACTGTTTATTTCGTTGGCAATGGCGAACGTGTGATGTTATCGCATGTTGCACATAGCCGTGATATTTTTGTCAGAGGCGCGTTGCGCGCTGCTGCTTTCTTAGGCCATCAAAAAGCTGGCCGTTACACCATGGAAAATGTGTTAGGCCTATAACACACAATTACCCCAATAGGCATTTTGCTTCGGAGGATTAGGAATGTTACGCGCAATTACTTTGGACGTGGCTGGTACATTAATCGAGCCCACACCCTCAGTCGGTGCGATATATGCAGAAGTAGCCAGATCTAACGGCTTTTCTGGAGATGCGACCCACTTAAATTTAGCGTTCCCAGGAGCGCTCAAGCGTATTCGTGAAAAATGGTCGGTTCCATTTGGTTCACACGAAGAAGACGCGCGCCGTTTTTGGTTTGCAGTTATCGACGAAACGTTTTCAGAGCCGTTGCCCTACGATATTGGCTGTGAATTGTACGACACCTTTTCCAAGGCCAAGCGCTGGCGTGTGTTGCCACAAGTGCGTGAAGCGCTTACAATTATTAAAGATTCAGGTCTGCCAGTAGCGATTGTTTCTAATTTTGACAATCGCTTAAAGCCATTGTTGCAAGAACTAGAAATGGGCCCCTTCGCGGCAATCATTACCAGTTCATCAATTGGTCATGCGAAACCAGATCCCAAAGTATTATTGGCTGCCTGCAAAGCGATGAAAGTTGCTCCAACCGATGTGCTCCATATTGGTGATTGTGAAAACGAAGATGGTGCCATGTGTAAAAAAGCAGGTGCGCAATGGTTACAAAGTGGCCCAGAGGGCATTCCATTGGCTGAATTAGAATCAATGTTGCACGGTCGCGTTGCGTAAATGGCAACGCGAAAAGGCAACATTGCGTGAATGAAAAAACGCCTGCGCTACAATTAGCGGTTCGATTACCAAACTGGGTCGGTGATGTCATGATGACATTACCGACTTTGGCTTTACTGCACAGTCGTGGATTTGAGATGCACGCTTTGGGTAAAGGGTGGGCAGCAGATTTATTGGCAGGTATGCCGCTTACGGTAGGGAAATTACCAAAAGGTATTCGCGCTGGAGCACGCGCATGGCGTGAAACTGGTTGTCAAAATGGTGTGTTATTTACAAATTCTTTGGGCAGTGCTTTGCAAATGCGTTTGGGCGGCATTCGCGCTGTAGGTTATAAAAAAGAGTGTCGTGGATTATTATTAGGACAGGGAATAAAAAGAGTCGAAAAAATTCACGAGGTCGATGCCTTTTGGCGTTTAGGATTATCAGTATTAGCCAAGCATAATATGGATGTGCCGAGCGAACCAATTCCGTTTACACCATTGCTCTTGACAGATCAGCATCGTGCTCAGGCGCAACAAGCTATAAATGCCGCACATATAAAGGCTCCGTATACAGTGCTGTGTCCTTTGGCTGTTGGTAAAATTGCAGGTCGCTCGAAACAGTGGCCATCATTTCCGTTACTGTGTCGCGGATTAATTGAACAAGGTGAAACCGTTGTAGCGTGCCCGGGTCCGGGAGAAGAAAGTGAAACTGCTGCGGCGTTACCTGGCGCAACGTTATTACCGGGACTTGGATTAGGTGCCTATGCAGCAGTGATGGCCGGATCGCGTTGCGTCGTTGCCAATGATTCTGGACCAATGCATCTCGCGGCAGCGGTTGATGTGCCTGTGCTTGGCATTTTTGGTTTAACCGAACCAGGTCGTACGCGTCCGTGGAGCGATAAAGGTATTGTCGTAGGCGATTGGAATGGGTGGCCAACGCTGCAAGCCGTGATTAACGCCTTGCCAGGATGATGCGCGCGTTATTTTTTTGTTACAAGGTAATAAATTATGAGTAAAGAAGTTATCATGCACAAGAACCGTCGTTTAGTGGTTCGCCCGATGCAAATTAAAGACATTCCGCAGGTGCAAGATTTGCAGCGGCGCTGTTTTGGTGGTTTAGAGCCATGGGATACCGATACGTTTAAAATGCAAATAAAACGTTTTGGTGAAGGGCAAATTATTGTCGAATTCGATAATCACATTGTGGCAACCTCATCGAGTTTAATTTTGTTTACGTCTAGTGTCGATAATGGGCATTCATTTAATGAAGTCAGTGATCATGGTCGTATTGGCACCCATACGAAGGATGGCGATGCATTGTACGGCATAGATATTGCCGTCGATCCCGCCTATCGCGGCTTGCGCTTAGCACGCCGTATTTATGACGCACGAAAAGCGCTATTAAAAAAATATAATTTACGTCGCTTCTTAATTAGTGGCCGCATACCAAATTATCACAAGCATGCTACAAAAATGACGCCAGAGGCGTATGTAAAAACGGTGATTGAAAAACGACTAAAGGATCCGGTTCTTACCACGCAATTAGCAAATGGTTTTAGTGTACGTGCAGTTATTCATGATTATTTACCCAGTGATAAAGAATCATGTGGACATGCGGTATTTATGGAATGGCTGAATACGGACTACGTGCCACCCGGCTCGAGTGTATGGCAAGGGCCTGTGCGTGTTGCCACGGTGCAATATCAAATGCGTACTATCAATTCTTTTGATGAATTTGCTCGTCAATGCGAATTCTTTGTTGATGCAGCCGCAGAATTTCAATCTGACTTTGTGGTTTTTCCAGAATTGTTAACCAATCAGTTACAGACATTAGTGACCGAAGCACGGCCTGCGTTAACGGCTCGTCGTTTATCTGAATTTACGCCTGCCTATATTGAGACATTTAACTCGATGGCGATTAAGTATAATATTAATATTGTGGCAGGATCGCATCTGACGGTGGAAGAGGGGAAATTATACAATATCGCCTTTTTATTCAGACGCGATGGCAGCATCGCGCGTCAACGAAAAGTTCACATCACCCCCAGCGAAGAAAAATGGTGGGGCGTTGAACCAGGTAATAGTGTAGAAGTATTTGATACCGATCGCGGCCGCGTTGCCATATTAATTTGTTATGATATTGAATTTCCCGAGTTGTCACGCATTGCTGTTGCCAAAGGTGCGGAAATGATTTTCGTGCCATTTAATACCGATATTCGTTCCGGCTATTTACGCGTGCGTTATTGTGCGCAGGCCCGCTGCGTAGAAAACAATGTGTATTGCGTATTAAGTGGCGCGTGCGGCAATTTACCACAAGTTGAGGGTGCTGACGTCCATTACGCACAATCATGTATATTAACACCGTCTGACGTGCCATTTGCACGTGATGGCATAGGCTCAGAGGCAACTCCCAACGTTGAGACTATGGTGGTCCACGATGTTGATCTTGGTTTGGTGGCGCGCACGCGAACGAATGGGGCTGTGCGCACCTGGACGGACCGACGAAAAGATGTGTACCGTGTGACGTATTTATCTGACCCGAAAGAACATCATATTTAAGCTGATATTTCCCAATGCGACTCAGCTAAATTTCTTGTTTATATTGGCATTTCCGGAAAATGGGGGATTTACCAAAAACAATTAACCGCAAAGGGCGCAGAGAACGCAGAGATGATTTAATTAATGAATAGGCAATAATCATTATAATGTTAAGTGATTAATGAGAAAAGAATGAGCCAAGAATATTTTATAAATACCCTCTGCGGTTTATCTGTATTCAAAAGAATTATTTTGCAAAGAAAGACGTAATAATGTGCCGAATTGCAGGACCTCTATGCTCTCCGTGGTAAAGGCTTTCAAAATTTACTTAGTTTATTCGTTCGGTCGTTGTCGTTCTTGACGATATTGATTAGGCGTCACACCTAATTCCCGGCGGAACACTTCGTACATTAACATCGCTTTGCCAAAGCCAACTTTCCTGGCAATTTGCGCGAGCGTATCCGTACTTTGGGTAAGTTCACGCTTGGCATTCTCAATGCGAACACTACGAATTTCTGTTGCGATTGGACGATTTAAGTGTTTGCGGAAATGGCGTTGTAGGGTCCGCGTTTGTGTATTCACCGCACGTGCCACATCGTCAGCCCCAATTTCTAAGTGGCTATTGTTGGCAATAAACTCAAGTGCAGCCGCGATAAGTTTATTTTCAACTGAATAGAAGTTAGTTGATTCTCGAATAACTAATCCAGTTGGCGGGAGAAGGATGCGCTTCTTTGGCGGAATCTTTCCTTCCATTAATTGTGCAAGTAATTGAGCCGCCTCATAACCAACACGTTCATAACCAAACTCAATACTACTTAACGTCGGGCGAATATGCTCACAAATAATTTCTTCGTTACTACCAGTAATAATGGCAACGTCCTGTGGTACGCGCCAGCCTCGTACACGGCACATTTGTGTGACTAAGCGACCATCCATTTCATTGCCAACAAAAACACCAATCGGTAATTCCCATTTATCCATAAAATCAGTAATGATGCGTTCGGTTTTTCGCCACGTATTTACCGAAAAAGTTGTTGTGAGCGGTATCGCCGCCGTCTGACATGAATATCCGGCGGCGTTCAACACCTCGGTAAACGAAATTAATTCTTCTGCATGACCTTGATTATCTTCAGAAATAATTGCTGCAAAATGACGAAAGCCGTGGCTTAATAAATGCTCGGCTCGCAGCTTTCCGGCTGCTTGGTAGTCGGGAAATACACCTGGTAATAAATGGGCAACGGGGCTGCTGAGCCAAATATTTACAACGGGAATCTGCAGTAACTGTGCTTTTTTTGCTAAGTTTGATGTCGCGCGCACAATCATTCCATCATACGGCAGCTCTTTAGATGGTCG